>CAZDYY010000255.1:0-3177 GCA_964509745.1 uncultured Legionella sp.
CTGGCGTCTCATATAAGCCTTCCACGCATCCGAACCTGCCTCACGACCGCCGCCAGTCTCTTTTTCACCACCAAATGCGCCACCAATTTCGGCACCTGACGTACCAATATTGATATTGGCAATCCCGCAATCACTGCCTGAAACACTTAAATAATATTCCGCATGTTGCAAGTTACGGGTAAACAGTGCCGAGGACAGGCCTTGCGGTACTGCGTTTTGCAAAGTAATGGCTTCTTCAAGCTGGTGGAAAGGCATGACATATAGAATGGGTGCAAACGTTTCTTCCTGAACAATCGCACAATCATTGGCTAGTCCTGCCACCAGGGTGGGTTGCACAAAATTACCCTTGATCACACCGCCACCCGACAAAATCTTGCCACCCGCATCACGAATCCGAAGCATGGCTTGTTGAAACATTGCAACTGCACTCTCATCAATCAGTGGCCCCATCAGGTGTTTACTATCCAGTGGATTACCAATGGTGATTTGGGTATAGGCATGTTGCAAGCGCTTTATCACATCCTGATAAATACTATCCTGAACAAACAGGCGACGGGTGGACGTGCACCGCTGCCCTGCTGTACCCACTGCACCAAACACAATAGCTGGAATGGCCAAATCCAGATCTGCTGATTCATCGACGATAATCGCATTATTTCCACCCAGTTCAAGAATGGTACGCCCAAACCGTTTGGCAACCTGAACAGCAATTTGACGTCCGGTAGCCGTGGAACCTGTGAATGAAACAAGGGGAATGCGCGGGTCATTCACCATGGTGTTTGCGATATCATGTGACGCAGGAATGATCAGTGAAAAAATGGCAGGACAATTATTTTTCTCAAGCACCTGATTGCAAATCATTTGCACCGCAATGGCACACAGCGGTACCTTTGACGAGGGCTTCCACACCGTAACATTGCCGCAAACAGCCGCAATAAATGCATTCCACGCCCAAACAGCCACCGGAAAATTAAATGCAGAAATAACACCGACCACACCGTACGGGTGCCATTGCTCATACATGCGATGTTCGGGCCGTTCTGAATGCATGGTTTTGCCATACAGCATACGAGACAGACCCACTGCAAAATCAGCAATATCAATCATCTCCTGTACTTCGCCATCCCCTTCCTGCTTTGATTTGCCCATTTCCATGGATACCAGACTGCCCAGTTGATCTTTATGATCTCGCAAGGCCTGACCCATTTGACGAATGATTTCACCACGCTTTGGTGCCGGCACCTGACGCCAGGCAAGAAATGCCTGCTGTGCATGCGTGATGACGTCCTGATAATCATCCGCAGTACAGGTTGCTACACTGGCGATTTCTTCATCCGTTGCAGGATTGATGGAATGAAGCAGCTGTTTATTGCCATTATTTCGTGAGGCATCCGTCATGCTCATTTGCCAGGCATGGCCACTGAATGCGCCGGGATTAACAGATTTAATATGTAATTGTTTCAGCATGTCCATATCTTTCACCTATGCCAGATACTGCCCGAATCGATTATTCAGCACATCATCCAGTCGAAATTGTTCCTGCAACACCAGTCCCTTGAACACACCAGGCTGACTTAAAACCAAATCCACCACTGAACAGACACCCGAGGCCGTGCTGACCTGAATGGCTGACCACTCCAGATCATGAATGATTTTCGGATAGACTTTCTTGATATAGTGTTGCTCCAGCAGCTCTCCATTCTTTATACCTTCAACCATGACATAAATCAAAACCACATCCTGGTATGTTTTGGGGATGACCCGCTCCAGAATACGCTTTAGAGTATTCCGCTCATTGTTCAAACCAAGATCATTCATCAAGAAACGCATTTTTATACAATGGCCGGGATAACGGATGGTTTTATAATTCAAACTCTGAATCTTGCCCGCGTAAGTCTCACCCAGGCTGCCCAGGCCCCCCGAAGTATTAAAGGCTTCATAATCACAACCATCCAGCTGTATCGACTCCAGCCCTTCCAGGGGTCTGAGTACGACCGGCTGTCCTCCTTCAATGCCACAGCATGGATTACCGTATTCATTAATCAAACCGTCTGTAGACCAGTTCAGGGCATAATTCAAAGCATTCCCGGTGGCTTGCGGCAAAGCGCCAACACGCAGCTTGGCATGATGGCACTTTTCAAACGAATGCAACAAACTGTTCGCCACAATATTAATAAAACCAGGCGCCAGACCACATTGTGAAACAAATGCAGACCGGGCACCTCTGGAAATTGATTTAACGGATTCTGCAAGCGATGTATCTTCCGACAAATCAAAATAGTGGGTATTGGTGCTGTGTGCAGCACGAGCCACATGGATATTCAAAAAATAAGGCAAGCTGGAAATCACCGCATTAATTTTGTGCTGCCTTAAATAACTTTCCAGGGATTCCTGATTCGTCACATCAAGCATGACCGTCTGTATTTTTGGCATCGCAACCAAAACTCTGGCCACATCAGCGCCACTGAAATCCAGATCAGCCAGATGAACCTGATAATCCTGTGAGTCAGCAAGCAAACAGGCAATCAGGCTGCCAATCTTTCCTGTACCGGCAATCAATATTTTATGCATGAAATTCATCTCCGGTTCTGTCCGTCAAGTACTTGAGAATAAAAACTTGTAAAAAACTTGACCTTTTAATGCAACTGCTCTATCGTCAACAACATTTACATTATCATATCAGCAATGAATCAAACACCCACAAGCAAAACATTCCGATTATTAACCGCTGACACCATTCGCAATGCCTCCATGCTGCGAAGTTTTTTTGCAGGCTTGCTGGTTCCTTGCGGTTTTGCACCGATTCATATGCCTGGATTGGCGATTCTTGGTATTGCCCTGCTCTTTGCCCAGCTGAATCAACAAACCACCGGCAAGTCATTCCGGACGGGTTTTGTTTTTGGACTGGGGTATTTTGGTCTGGGTGTGTCGTGGGTGTATGTCAGCATTTACAGTTATGGCCATCTTAACCCGATATTATCAGGCCTGATCACATTGATCTTTATTTCCTATCTTTCATTGTTTCCGGCTATGATGACCGCGCTTTATAAACGCGTAGCTGTAAAACAGCACCTGCTATTCAATTGTTTTCTGTTCAGTGCATTGTGGTGTCTTGCAGAATATCTGCGCGCTACATTTTTAACCGGCTTCCCATGGTTGCTGCTGGGTGTTGGACAA
>CAZDYY010000255.1:3187-3527 GCA_964509745.1 uncultured Legionella sp.
ACTCACCGCTAAAATACTTGCTGCCCATTGTTGGCGTGTTTGGCGCCGGTTTTATCACCTGTCTTGCTGCAGCCTGCCTTGGTGCCAGCACTCAAACCAGTCGCGCAAAACGCAACCCGTGGATTATTGCCTGTGTGATGATCGTACTCGCACCCGCCATCATCCATAACAAACAATGGACAACTACCCACTCACCTGAAATTTCAACAGGTGTTATTCAAGCCAATATATCCATGAGAGACAAATGGGATGAGCATTTATTCTGGCAAATACTGCAATACTATGACCGTGGAACAGCGAAGCTGCTGGGTAAAAAGCAACTGATCGTGATGCCTGAATC
>CAZDYY010000256.1:0-3518 GCA_964509745.1 uncultured Legionella sp.
CGTTGATGTGGGGGAAAGCCGAGTCAGTTAACTATACAGATTTACCTGCTTCGGGGTGCTGTCCTCCAGCCATGGCTTCAGTGCTGGCGACACCTGAAAAAGCTTTGGCGAAGAGCCCGAAACCACGTCAGACTCAACAGTTGAAAGTGGAAGATATGCTTAAATGGGGTTTGGATCATCCAAAAATTAAAGCAGTGTCTGTAGAACCTGTAGTATGTTCTCCTTGTGTTATGCCTGAAAAGAGTGCCATACAAAATGACTGGGAGTTTGAGCATGCTGGTTATCGAATAGAGCGCTATAAAGAAAAGCATCTGCAGGGCACCCTGAATGCTTCTGAAATCGCAGGGAAGCAAATGTTGACAAGGCTGCAAGGCAAACTGGGGACCCTTGCTGAATATGATGATCCTCGATTGATACGGGATTTGATTGATATGGATTTGGAAGATGCTGAAACAGCAACAGGTTATCACTCATACAGATTTTTTGGCGACAAACCGGTAATGAAAGAATACCTGGAAAAAATCCCCTCAGGGATTACCCTGATGGCGATGTGAATGAAACTGGATAATATACTCCAGTCTCAACACGCCTTGATGTCGCGATAAAAATTTTCGTGTGGTCCCAATTTTAACAAGGTTAATATGATGTCATTGTCTTCATACATATAACCTAACAGGACTTCCTGGTTGAAAAATTTAAACTTGTGGACACGCAGAAAATCCAGGTCGCCTTTTTTGCGTACACCCAAAACTGGATTTTTGATCAGGTTCCTGATTTCCTCATCAAGTATTTTTTTATTTTGCCGGGACAGTTTTTTGACTGCTTTTTTAAACGAGCCGGACTGTTTAACGATCAAATTCATAATCATCTACCAGGCCATTGTCAATTTCGGCTTTTGCCAGCAAGGCATCCCTGATAAATTCATAAGATAATTCAGGATTATCTTCCGCCATTTTGCCTATCTTTGCCCAGTGTTCAATCTGGCCAGCACCGGAGCGAGACATAACCGACCCAACAGCCTGGGCTTTCCTGATTAATGCATCAGATAATCTTACGGATTGAGCCATGATAATCTCCAAAATTACGTCTATAAGGGTAGTATAGCATGCTGTCGCAATGTGTCGCAAATTGCATCATGAGCCTGCAGTATAGCCCGATATCAGCACCGGGCCGGCTTTGAGACGACGTGATCAGGAGCCTTCCTGCCTTAACCAGGCTCCTTTGCAAAGGTATGGATAAATTCAGGGCGAATCACTGTCTGGTATGCATATAAAAAATCTGCATAGGTAATCTTGCCCAGCAAAAATCCCAGCTTTTCATACAAGTATTGTGGATCTCGTGCAAACCGGGGGAAGCCCAGGAACGTTACCGGAACATGGAAATCAGCCAGGGTTCGTATTAATTTGATGAACGTTTCCTGTAATATCATTAGCTGATCATCCGGATTTTCGGTAAATACCAGTCCGCCCTGTATCCCCACTGCATTTGTCGTGCCGGTCAGGTTTTGATGATTTTTTGTGACCCGTATCCGGCTCTCTGCAGCCTCGTGAAAGTCCCTGACGGGAATGATGACATGGCTGATGTTGACGGTACTTAATGCTTCTGCAGCATATTCAGAAAACCAGGGTGATTTGCAAATATGCGGCGCATCCGGTGAACGAATATCCAGCTCCAGGCCTGCCTTTGCATTATCATTGACAAACTCGCCGATTGTATCAAGTGAAAATCCGGTATCCAGGCCCAGGGCAGTAAACAAATGCATGAGACAGGTTGTCCCGGCACGACCGGAACCGGTAACAATGATGCGCCCGTCAAGTTCATTGTCCCTGTGCCACAATCCACTTTTATGTAATACACGTTTTATTTTTTTCAGCATTCCCTTGTCTCCAGGCTGTTAAGTCTCCAGCATGCTTTTTAATCCCGCCAGATGCGATTTCGCCAGCGCCTTTGATTTGACCTCATCCCGTTCGCCGGATTTACCATACCACTCAAGATGATCCTCGGGCAATTCTTCCAGAAACCGGCTCGGTAAACAATCCTGCATTTCACCCGCACGACGGCGTTGTCTGGCCAGAGTCAGGCAAAGCGCTTTTTGCGCTCGGGTAATACCAACATAGGCCAGGCGGCGTTCTTCATCGATTTGCTCTTCGTCGATGCTGACGCGATGGGGGAGCAACTCTTCCTCCATGCCCACGAGGTATACGTACGGGAATTCCAGACCCTTGGAGGCATGCAAGGTCATCAATTGCAAGGTATCCTTGTCTTGCTCGTCCGATTGCTCAAGAATATCTATCAGGATTAACTTGTTGATGACATCCGCCAGTTGCGTGTCTTCCCCCTTCGCCTGCAAACGTCCCACCCATTCCAGAAGCTCGTGGACATTTTCCATGCGTTTTTCTGCTTTCACAGGGGTGTCGCATTGCTCATAACACCAGGCTTCATAACCACTGTCATCGATCATTTCGCGCAGTACAGTGACTAATGGTTCGGTTTGACAACGCTGTTTAATGGTCAACATCCATTGTTTGAAGGCCTGCAAGGCAGCCCGGGGTTTTTCACCCAGTCGATCAGTTAATGCCATGTGATCGCAACAGGCAAACAGGCTTTGTCTGCGTCCCTGTGCATACTGGCTCAAGGCTTCGAGCGTGGTATCACCAATACCCCGTTTGGGCGTATTGATCACACGGAGAAATGCTGCATCATCCGCTTCATTGCAGAGTAATTTCAGGTAGGCAAATGCGTCCCTGACTTCGGTGCGGGCAAACCAGGACTGGCCGCCGCTGATATGATAAGGAATGCTGTGCTGGCGCAGAACCGTTTCAAATACACGGGATTGATGATTGCCACGATACAATATGGCGTAATCACCATACGAGGTACGATTGCGCAGTTTATGGCTGATAATATCTGCGATGACCTGATCCGCCTCGTCCTGCTCGTCCTTGCAGCAGACAACGCGTACCAGCTCCCCGTGCCCCAGCTCACTCCACAGTTTTTTCTGGAACAAATGCGGGTTATCGGAAATCAGTTGATTGGCGGTATGCAAAATGCGGCCGGTAGAGCGATAGTTTTGTTCCAGCTTGATGATTTTCAGCTGGGGAAAATCGATGTTTAACTGCGCGAGATTTTCAGGGCGTGCACCACGCCATGCATAAATCGACTGGTCATCGTCACCCACAACCGTCAGGCCGGCACGTTTACCGACCAGCAGCTTCACCAGTTCATACTGGCAGGGGTTGGAATCCTGATATTCATCAATCAACAAATGACGAATCTTGTTTTGCCAGAATTCCAGACTGTCTGCGTGCTGGTTCAGCAAATCAACCGGCATGCGAATCAAGTCATCAAAATCAACGGCATTGTATGCTTGCAACGATTGCTGGTAATCAGGATAGATCCTTGCAGCCTCCTCAAATGCGCTGCTGTCAGGGGAGAGCCTGGCTACGGCATCAGGCGCCAGCATTTCATTTTTCCACCGGGATATTTGTTGCTGCAGGCGGTATACATCATCACGATCA
>CAZDYY010000257.1:0-3516 GCA_964509745.1 uncultured Legionella sp.
TGTTGCATTATTTATGCAAAGCAGTACTGGAGGAACGTGCTGATGACATGGCATTCTTCAACCAGTTTATTGACAAGGACTGCCTGAAGCGCATTGAAAGCATGGCAACCACCGGTTTTGAACGCATGACCTATACCGATGCCATTGCCGCCCTGGAAAAATCCGGACGCAACTTTGAGTTCCCGGTCTCCTGGGGACTGGATTTGCAATCCGAACACGAGCGATACCTGGCTGAAGAACTGTGTAAAAAACCTGTTTTCGTCACTGATTACCCGGTCGAAATCAAGAGTTTTTATATGCGCATGAACGACGATGGACGCACCGTGGCAGCCATGGATCTGCTGGCACCTGGAATCGGCGAAATTATTGGCGGCAGCCAGCGTGAAGAACGTCTGGATCTACTGACAAAACGAATGGAACAAAGTGGTTTAAACTTGCAGCAATACCAGTGGTATCTGGATTTGCGCCGCTATGGAACAGCCCCGCATGCCGGGTTTGGTTTGGGACTTGAACGGTTTGTCAGTTATGTTACAGGGGTAAATAACGTGAGGGATGTCATTCCGTTTCCACGTACACCCGGACACGCGGATTATTGATTTAATCCGCCATTATAGTGCCGTAATCGGGGGTACTTTACATATTTTTGCGTATTTTTGCGCCCAGGTCACCAATCAAATAAACGATGAAAGACCATACATTATGATCTTGGGATTTACTAAATTGATCTACAGACAAAAATCGGTGCATCTCCTTTTTATAGTCAAGAGCCAGGTTGGCATCCGAAGATAATAATTTGTATCGTTCATCAAACTGATTTAAAAAAAAGTCCCAAGTCAGATTTCGATCTTGAAGTTTATCCGGGATTAATTCGAACCGTGGATTTAATCCCTGTTGATGTAACCATACAATATCCCATAAATCCCGATGCTTTATTCTGTTTGGACGCAATGCAAAAGCCAGCAATTTATCAGAATAGATTTCTTCACGACTTTGTGCTTGCAATACCAGTCCATTTGTACCCATATCAACACCATAAGGATTCAGCAACATCATGGGTTGCTTTTCATAGGAAGTAATCGCACAAATATCTATGTTAATTCGCTGTGCAGGTAAATGTCTTTGCTGAGGTCGGGTTTCAATTTTAATTTTCCATGTATCTACATTTTGTATATCTTTTACAGGTTCACTGACACTGACCTTTAAGCCATACTTTTCATTTAGACTAGCCGTTAATATGCGCCCCATTGCCGACAAGCTATCACGAGAAAAGCTTTTGCCTCCTGTAAAATCCAAATCCTCACTCAGTCGAACACCTCCATAGCAGGCTCTAAGACATGTACCACCTATAAATGTTAAATCGGTGAGCAAATGATTTTGGCTTAATGTTCTTAGTATATCGTGATGCAGCAATTCTTTTTCAACGACTATTCTTAATGGCGATAAGTTTGGTTGGTTTTTTAAAGCCTCTGTTACCAATTGATCAAATAAGTTCATTTGCAGTATCCCAATCAATTAAATCGCAATTTCGATGTGTTACTTTCATATCTCTCAGTGCGAGAACGGCATTCGCACGCCATAATCCGCAAGCATGATCGTAAACAAGTCGATTAATCAGTTCGGCAGGCTTTTGGTTGGTATGAACAAATTCAATGGTTCCAAAATCACCACAAGAAATAATACTACTTCTCCCGGATGACATAATTGAAATCCAATTCATTGGAATTTGTGAAATAACACCCAAGTCGCTCAACGCCGACTCCAGACTAATGTAATTAAACTCATCAGCCCGAAGTGCTGCAGCGGCATGAAATAATAACAAACCATCTGTCGGAAGAGCTTTTTTATAAAAATATAGCCCCCGGCACATGCGCATCAGTAACTCTACACGCACTGCCCTGCTCAACAGTGTTTTAAACGCTGAGTCAGATAACCGGGGAAAAAGCGCGCGCAAATCATGCAATGTAAATAAATAATGCTTTTCACCGGCATAATTAAAGAGCCATTGACTGAGGTATTTTAGGGGTTGCATTGCATTGCACTCAACATTAAGTTTCATTAAGTGTAACTTTGTGTTGAGTAAAAAACAAGTTGGCTGAATCGAAACACCATCCTGCCATGACTCACTTGATACGGATTATTGATTTAAGCGTCCTTCCTGCAACGTCATCACTTTATCCATCCGGGCAGCCATTTCCCGATCATGCGTCACGATGACCAGCGCGGTTTGTCTTTGCAAATTTAAATCCAGCATCAAATCAAAAACTTTTGATGCTGTGCCCTGATCCAGATTTCCTGTAGGTTCATCGGCAAAGACACAGCGTGGTTGATGCACAAGGGCTCTGGCTATCGCTACGCGCTGGCGTTCTCCCCCGGATAACTGCGATGGCTTGTGCAGCATGCGCGGTGCAAGTCCAACCTGCTCCAGTATCACCCGGGCATGTTCCTCGGCTTCCTGCACCGGCATACCACCTAGCAACAACGTCATCGCTACATTCTCAAGTGCCGTAAACTCGGGTAACAAATGATGAAACTGGTAAATAAAACCCAGACTTCTGTTGCGCAACATGCAGCGGGCTTTTTCCGACATTAACTGCCAGTCGACCCCTTCAATACGTACTTGTCCGCTGGTTGCCCGATCCAGTCCTCCCAGCAAATGCAGAAGTGTACTCTTGCCAGAACCCGAAGGGCCGACTATTGCAATACGCTCGCCCTGCTGAATCACAAAATCAAGCCCTTTCAAAACATCTACCGACGTATTGCCATCATGATAAGACTTGGTCAAAGCCTGACACTGAATAATCGTATCACTCATAATGCAAAGCCTCCGCAATCACCGTTTTAGAGGCACGCCATGCCGGATAAATGGTTGCAATAAAACTCATTAGCAACGCCATGACACACACTTCCCATATATCGCTAAACATAATTTTCGAGGGTAAATAATCAACAAAATAGATGCTGGATGACAGCACATGCATACCAAAAAAGGACTGTAACGCATTGACGATTGCTGTGGCATTACTGGCAAGCAACAAACCACTCAGGATACCACCTGCCGTTCCCACCAGACCAACCATCATTCCCTGAACAATAAACACCCACAAAATGGTCGCCGGGGTTGCTCCAATCGTGCGCAAAATAGCAATTTCTGCCTGCTTGTCATTCACCACCATCACAAGCGATGACACCAGGTTAAATGCCGCCACGGCAATGATTAGCAGTAAAATAAGAAACATCATGGTTTTTTCCATTTTGACTGCCTGGAAAAATTCGCCAAACTGTTGGGTCCAGTTGCTGATATAGTATTCATCACCCAGCTCTTTCGCCAGCTGGTCCGACATTTCAGGTGCCTGATAAACATTATCTATTTTCAGTTTCAGGCCCGTCACATCATCGCCCAGTTGCATAAGTTTCTGTGCATCAGCAAGATGAATAAACGCCAGCTTGGTATCAAAATTAAATCCGGTTCCAGCCGAAAACACCCCCTGGACAGTGAACCGCTTGAAGCGCGGAATC
>CAZDYY010000258.1:0-2711 GCA_964509745.1 uncultured Legionella sp.
CAGAAGTTACAGCTCTTTTCATTGCTCTTCTGAACATAACGCGTTGCTCAAGCTGCTGTGCAATACCTTCCGCAACAAGCGTTGAATCCAGCTCAGGCTTTCTGACTTCTTCTATATTCAAATGTACTGGAACACCTAGTTTAGCTGCGATTTCAGCGCGCAATGACTCTATGCCACCGCCTTTCTTGCCAATCAGCACACCCGGTCTGGCAGTATATATGGTAACAACAGCATTATATGCCGGACGCTCAATTTGTATGCGACTGATTGCAGCTGACATTAACTTTTTCTTCAAGTATTTGCGTAAATTAATATCTTGATTTAACAATTGCGCATAATTTTTGCTTGCGAACCACTTGGAGTTCCAGTCTTTATTAATGCCCAGTCGTATTCCGATTGGATTTACTTTCTGTCCCATGGCTATTCCTCGTCAGACACTTTAATGATGATGTGGCAGGTACGTTTACATATTCGATTTGCACGACCTTTAGCCCGCGGACTAATGCGCTTCAAAGTAGCCGCTTCATCTACACATACCATCCCTACTTTCAGTTCATCAATATCAGCACCATTATTATTTTCTGCGTTAGCAATTGCAGATTCTAATAATTTAAGCATCAAATGAGCACCTTTTTTCGGTGTGAATTTGAGAACATCGAGCGCTCTGGAAACGTTCATGTTCCGAATCATATCAGCCACCAGCCTGGCTTTTTGCGCAGACATTGGTGCACCTTTTAATTTTGCTATAACTTCCATCGTCGCCTCTTACTTGCCTTTGGCTTTTCTGTCGCCAGAATGGCCTTTGAATGTACGAGTCATCGCAAACTCACCCAGTTTATGACCAACCATGTTATCTGTAATATAGACAGGCACATGATCTTTGCCGTTATGAATGGCAATAGTCATACCAATCATCTCGGGGATGATTGTGGAGCGTCTTGACCATGTTTTTACAGGTTTTTTAGACTTCGATGCAATCGACACTTCCACTTTATTCAACAAGTGTTGATCGATAAAAGGACCTTTTCTTATAGAACGAGCCACCTTGATATCCTCTTAACTAATTATTTTTTCTTACGTCTTCTGACAATAAAACGATCAGTACGCTTGTTACTTCTTGTCTTATAACCCTTGGTTGGAACGCCCCATGGTGTAACCGGGTGACGGCCACCAGACGTTCTACCTTCACCACCACCATGCGGGTGATCAACAGGGTTCATAGCGACACCACGTACAGTAGGACGTATTCCGCGCCATCTGGTGGCACCAGCTTTACCCAATGCCCGCAGACTATGTTCACTATTGCTTACTTCGCCAATCACTGCGCGACATGCCAACAATACTTTTCTCATTTCACCGGAGCGAAGCCTTAATGTTGCGTACGCACCTTCTTTTGCTACAACCTGACCACTACAACCAGCACTTCGCAGCATCTGCGCACCTTTGCCTGGCTTTAGTTCAACACAGTGTATTGTTGTACCAAGCGGTATATTTTTCAGTGGCAGGCAGTTGCCGGTACTGATTGGTGCATCATCTCCACTAACAACGGTATTTCCGGCTTCAATTCCAGCAGGTGCGATAATGTAACGTCGTTCACCATCTTTGTAAACCAGTAATGCAATTAATGCTGTTCTGTTAGGATCGTATTCAATTCTTTCAACACGTCCCTCAATACCATCCTTGTTGCGTTTGAAATCAATCAGACGATATTGTGTCCGGATTCCGCCACCAATATGTCGTACAGTAATACGACCCTGGTTGTTACGGCCACCACTCTTTGCCAGCTTCTCAACAAGACCAGCATGTGGCTTGCCTTTATGGATATGATGGTGAACTACCCTTATTTCACCTCGTTTACCAGGTGACGTTGGTTTCGATATTATTAATGCCATCTTTATCTGCCTTATTCTGTCACTGTAAAATCAATGTCATAATCTGGTTGCAAGGAAACAAACGCTTTCTTCCAGTCATTTCGCTTTCCGCTTGTTTGTTTAAAGCGTTTTTTCTTACCTTTCACATTCAAGACAGATACACGCTGGACTTTGACGTTAAACAGCTGTTCTACAGCATGTTTAATTTCGCTTTTGTTAGCAGTCTTCAGAACTTTAAATGTAAACTGTTTAAATTTATCGGCCATTACAGTCGATTTTTCAGAGGTATGTGGTTCTCTTAGAACCATCAATAACTTTTCAGCATTCATTGTAACTGCTCCTCTAATTTTTTAATGGCATCTTCAGTTATCATGACGCGCTCATATCTCAACAGGCTCACTGGATCCAAACCACTGACATCACAGATGTCGAAGTCATAAAGGTTGCGTGATGCCAGATATTCAAATTCACCAACTTCGCTCACCACAATCAGTGCATTACTCAGTTCAAGCTCATTCATTTTTTTCACAAAATCCCTTGTTTTGCTTGAAGGGCATTGAAAATCACTCACGACAACCAGACTACCCATGCGGTGAAGCTCGGAGATTATACTACGCATTGCGCGTTTGTACATTTTTTTATTTATTTTTTGTGTGTAATCGCGTTTTTTAGAGGCGAATGTCACACCACCAGACCTCCACAGTGGACTTCTGATTGTTCCGGCACGTGCTCGCCCAGTGCCTTTTTGGTTCCATGGCTTTCTACCACCGCCACGAACTTCAGATCGAGTCTTTTGCGCGCTGTTACCACTTCGAGCGTTATTCATAAATGTAACAACAG
>CAZDYY010000258.1:2721-3516 GCA_964509745.1 uncultured Legionella sp.
ATCCAAACACAGCGGAATTAACGTTAATTTGCTGATTTGTATCTTTTGTCATGAGTTCCATTATTTGCCCCTTTGTTGCTTTTTAAGTGCGGGCTGTACTTCGACCTTTGCTCCAGGCGCTCCAGGGATGGGGCCTTTAATCAGAAGCAGATTACGATCATTATCAACACGAACGATTTCAAGAGACTGTGTCGTGCATCGAACATTACCCATATGCCCGGCCATTTTTTTACCTTTAAATACTCTTCCCGGCGTCTGGTTTTGGCCAATTGAACCAGGCACACGATGTGAACGGGAGTTACCGTGGGTTGCATCCTGGGTGCGGAAATTATGTCGTTTCACAGTACCTGCAAATCCCTTGCCTTTTGACACAGAGGATACATCGACATATTCACCATCCTGAAATACGTCAGATACATTGATAACCTGACCAGGAGTGTAGTTATCTACAGAATCCAGTCTGAATTCGCACAACATATCACCTGCTTCAACTCCGGCTTTAGCAAAATGTCCAGCAGCTGGTTTGCTTACTCGACTTGCTTTTTTAGTGCCGGCTGTAATTTGAACTGCATTATAACCGTCGGTTTCAATGCTTTTCACTTGCGAAACCCGATTATTCTGAAATTCAACTACGGTAACAGGAAGCGACTTTCCTTCGGGTGTAAAAACCCGGGTCATACCGATTTTTCGACCAATCAAGCCGATTCTTTCCAAACCGATGCTCATTATAACACCTCGTTAATATTCTGTTCTTGTCCGTTTAGTGCTGATGGACATTTCACTTGTTTATTACTT
>CAZDYY010000259.1:0-3514 GCA_964509745.1 uncultured Legionella sp.
TATCGATGAGAATTTCTTCACCGATTCGGCACGTAAACATGCGTTTATGAATGTCCTTATGCGCTGGTGCTTTGAACCCGATGGATACGTGATCAGCCCCGATGTACAACATGTTTATTTCAATTTGGCCTTTATCGATGAGAATTTTTTTCCCGGTGCGGCGCGTTAATATCAGCATTTGAATCTCCTATTTTTTTAAATGTTCGAGTATGTTTTTAAGGTGTTGTTTCGCGACATCTTCGCTGCCACGTTGAAATGTCCGGTATTCAGACAGACAAGGATCCATACGTCTTTGAATGACAACGCAACAATCCAGAAATTCCGGCAGGGAAGGTGGGTAGCCTTTTTTCGTACGATAAGACAGCAAGGCCTCTTTCATGATCTGGTTATCAAACCGTTTCAAGGCAGTCGACCACTCCAGTTTGGTGATCTGCAATAACTCCTCGTTCTTGTACATGTTCCACCAGATGTAGCCATAAATTGCAGAAAATCGGAGGAACAAACGTTCAATGCGTTTATCAATCACCTCTGCCTCAGGTGATGATTGAGGCAAGGCCTCCTCGGGACGTTTAGATTCCATATTCGTCCTCACCAAAGCTGAAATCGGCACCACTTTTGCACGAGTTCCAGAACGCATCGAAGGATGATTTTTTTGTATGAGTTCTTTCATGGTTTTCATTGGACTGCTCCTGTGTAATTACGGGGATAAGCTCATCGTTCCAGCACTGATTCTTCAGCCAGTTACCCGGATACCGCCAGGCAGGAACCCACTGACCGGCTTTTTGCAGTTTCTGATAATGGCTTACCTGGGTTTTGAGATTGGTCATGATCTGGGAAAACAAAATGTCATCCGGGTTAAGCACCTGAAATGCTTCCCAAGCCTTCGCTTCATACACCTGCTGTGGATAACTCGACCAAAATTTTTCAAATTTGTTGCATAAAAAAATAAAATTATGATCTGAGTTCTGAGGTATGCCGGGTTTTGCGGTTTTACCCCTGTTGGCTTTTTGCGGAATATCGTTAAAAGTCCTTGCTACAGCAGGCTTTTGAGGGGGAATAGAGATGTCGGTAAGGGATGTCGGCTTAGTGTCGGCTTTATTTGAAACAGAATTATCCCGATCAGCTAAAAGGCATTTTAAAATCAGATTCTCACGAGTCGACTGAATCTGAATAAGCCCAGCCAGCTCAAGCCCTTTAATAGCACGACGCAACTGCTGCTTGCTCGGACTACCGGATTGAATCCCCTGATGCGGTTCAACATAGAGAGCTTCAGATAAAGACTGATAACTGATCTTGCGTTTGACCCCGACAGTCAATGTTTTCAGATCGATGTAGGGACGAATACCAAACAGATACGTCAGCCGTTGAATATGCGGCAATCCTGACAGTGCCGATAACTCATGTGTGTTTATGAAAAGAAAATCCATGTTTAAGTCACCCATTTACAATGTAACCATCTGATGTGAACTGGAAAATTCGATATCAAATGGTTTCAATCGATATAAAATAATTACACAGTTTGTGTAATTTATGGTTTATTGTAATGGGTGGATGAGAGGTGTCAATAGGGTTTTTGGGGGTGTTATTGAATGAACGTAAATGAACTTGAAATGAATGAATTTGCTTGATTATTTGATAGATGAATATTTTTTGACGTTAGTGTATTATATGGTTGCTGATTGACGCGTTTGGCGTTATTCATGTTGGGGAAAATCATGTTGCAAATGTTGATTGGGTTCCTTGTTCTTTTGTTTCTTAAGGGTGGTAGCGGTAGGAGTAGAGGCAGTTATAGGGACGGATATGATGATGGGTATAGTGATAGGGATAGCTATGATTCGGATTATAGAAGTGATTGTCGGGATGATTGGTCGGATTAAATATTATTTTCCGTGCCATGCTATATTCAGATATTAAATTTAACGGTGATCAGGAAAACAAACAATGTTAGACAATATTAAAAAGACTTTATGGGCAACTGCCGACAAACTACGTGCAAACATGGACGCAGCCGAATATAAGCACATCGTGTTGGGTTTGATTTTCCTGAAGTACATTTCCGACACCTTTCAACAACGACGAGATGAGCTTGCTCTTCGATTTGTCAATCAACATGATGATTATTATATCCCTGATGCAGATGCAGAAACCCTCGCTCAAGAATTGGAAGATCGGGATTATTACAAAGTAGTTAACGCTTTTTGGGTTCCAGCAGCCGCACGATGGGAAAGTCTGCGTGCACGTGCAAAGCAGGCTGACATTGGCAAGCTAATTGATGACGCATTATCTCTAATTGAATCAGATAACCCAAAACTGAAAGGCATTCTTGATAAGCGCTATGCCCGTGCTCAATTGCCAGATGGAAAATTAGGTGAGCTTGTGGATCTGATTTCATCTATCGGTTTTGGTGGTGGTAATCAAAGTGCAAAAGATTTGCTTGGTCAGGTTTATGAATATTTTCTCGGACAGTTCGCTAGTGCCGAAGGTAAAAAGGGCGGTCAGTTCTACACACCAGCCAGTATTGTCCGAACACTCGTTGCTGTTTTAGCGCCACATCAAGGTAAAGTATATGACCCTTGTTGTGGATCAGGTGGCATGTTTGTGCAGTCTGAAAAATTTATTGATGCACACGGTGGCAAAATAGGTGATGTATCGATTTATGGGCAAGAATCAAACCCAACAACTTGGCGTCTGGCAGCAATGAATCTTGCGATTCGCGGCATTGATTTTAATTTAGGTAAAGAACCAGCTGACACCTTCACCAAAAATCAACACCCTGATTTGCGTGCTGATTTTGTGATGGCAAATCCACCGTTCAATATCTCTGATTGGTGGCATGGCAGTCTTGAGAGTGATCCTCGATGGGTTTATGGGACGCCCTATGAAGGAAATGCAAATTATGCGTGGCTACAACATATGTTGTATCACCTGAATCCGAATGGACGTGCCGGGATTGTTTTGGCAAATGGTTCCATGAGCTCAAATCAAAACAATGAAGGTCTTATTCGACAAAAAATGGTTGAGAACGACGTGGTTGAGTGCATGATTGCTTTGCCAGGTCAGTTATTTTTCAATACACCAATTCCAGCATGTTTATGGTTTCTCACCAAGCAAAAAAATATCCGTAATGGTGAAGTGTTATTCATCGACGCTCGTAAGCTTGGCACGATGATTAGCCGATCTCAGCTTGAATTTTCAGATGCTGATATACAAAAAATTGCAGATATCGTCCATGCTTGGCGCGGTGACGGTGAAACGAAGGAAGGCTATGCTGATATAGCTGGGTTTTGTCGCAGTGTTACCTTAGTAGAAATTGCTGATCACGGACATGTTCTAACGCCAGGCCGGTACGTGGGTGCTGAAGCAGTTGAAGATAATGATGACAGTTTCACTGAAAAAATGCAGCAACTGACGGAAAAACTGGCTGAGCAAATGGCGAAGGGGGCAGAGTTGGATGCGTTGATTCGTGTCCTTGCGGCAAGGCCGCGTGACAGCATAATCGGTTAATGAGGTAATT
>CAZDYY010000260.1:0-3498 GCA_964509745.1 uncultured Legionella sp.
ATGGGCATACTTCCAGAGCGATGTTGCGTTCTTTCAACAACTCCATGGTTTCTGGAGAGTGAATGACTTGTACACCGTGACCGATGCGTTTGATGGGCAAGTTCTCGATGGCTTCAATCATGCCGCTTGCAGGCGCGAATTCCCCCGCATGTACCGTGCACTGCAGGCCTGATTCTGCAGCTATTTGGTAGGCTTTTTTAAACAGTTTGGGAGGGAAATTGATTTCATCACCGCCCAGCCCAAATCCGGTTGCGCAGGGCACCGATTCTCTGGCTGCATTTTCAGCCACGCGCACAGATGCATCCGCACCAAAATGTCGCACGGCAGTGATGATAATGCGGCCAATGATACCAAATTGTGCTTCTGCATCATCAACCGCTTGCTGGATGGCATGCAGGTGCTCAATGGACGGAATGCCACTGACTTTCTCGGCGTGATCAGGCGAATACATCATTTCCACATACAGGGTATCTGCCAGTGCATTGGCGCGCAAATAATCAAACGTGATGTCGTAATAATCCTGCGGGGTTTTAATAAAATCCGCCACCGTATCGTATACGCTTAAAAAGTGCAGAAAATCCCGGGATAAATAACTTTGCCCGTCGGCTGACACCAGACCTTCCGGCATCACCAGATTGTTACGTTTTGCAAGCTTTTTCGCCATTTCGGGAGTAATTGTGCCTTCCAGATGGACATGCAGTTCAGCTTTTTTTATCGACATGACAGTTCTCTTGTTGGAATTCATGGTAACTTTATTAAAAACCCGATAAAATTACCAGTAATAATCAGATCAGGATAATACCATGAATCAACTTGATATCGACAAAGCATATGTCAGCCCCTATGACCGTTTTTTATATGAATTCGATGCCTGTCATGAAAAATCAGCATCGCAAATGAAAGAAATCAAAAAATTTCAGGAAATTTTTGCCAAACGCGATCATGCCACGCCTGCCAGTGAAAAGGACGAGATATTCAAAAACTTTTAAGGAGCAGACATGGCCATCTGGTTCAGGGAGTTTGGTGTTGAGGAATTGAACCGGCGCGGGGTGAATACCATGGCCGAGTTCCTCGGCATTACGTTTACCGCAGTGGGTGATGATTCACTATCGGCCATTATGCCCGTCAGTGATCGGGTCAAACAGCCACTGGGCATTGTGCATGGCGGAGCCAATGTTGTTCTCGCTGAAACCGTGGCCAGTACAGCTGCAAATGCCGTGATTGATATTGAACGATTTTATTGTGTTGGCCTGGAAATCAATGCCAACCATATTCGATCCGTCCGCAGTGGTCTGGTGACTGCCATTACACGCCCCGTACATCTTGGCCGCACCACCCAGGTCTGGCATATTGATCTTTATGATGAAGCCGGAAAACAAACCTGTGTATCCCGCATGACAGCATCTGTGATTACCCGGTAATCTGTACGGTTGAATATCCGAGGAGTGAATTATGATTCAAAAAGACAGCCGCTATGCGTGGTTTATCTGGGCCCTGGGTGCCTCATTTTTCTTTCTGGAATATATTGTCCGGGTTTCGCCTGGCGTGCTGGTTCAGGAGTTAATCCAGGTCTTTAATATCAATGCCTTGCAACTGGGGCTGTTGTCCTCTGCTTTTTCGCTGTCCTATATCTCCATGCAAATCCCGGTGGGAACACTGGTGGATAAATACAGTGTGCGCATGCTGGTTGGATTTATGGCTTTGCTTTGTGCAGTGAGTACGGTGCTGTTTGCATCTACCGATACCTTTCAATGGGCTGTTCTGGCGCGCTTTTTAATTGGCATCACCGGGGCCTTCGCCTTTGTCGGGGCGTTAAAAATCGCAACACTGTTTTTTTCACCCAGACATTTCGGCTTTCTGGCCGGTATGACCCAGGCGCTCGGGATGCTGGGTGCGTCTGCCGGTGTAGGCCCCTTGTCTGCCGTGATCGAGGGCATGGGATGGCGCCATACCCTGATGGGGCTGGGCGGGCTGATTGCCATTCTGGCGGCGATGATTTTTATCCTGGTCAAGGACAAACCCGCCTCGGATGCAGGAATTGAACGGGACAGTCATTCCATTTGGGAAGGGCTGATGACGGTTTTCAAAAGCCGTCATACCTGGATTAACGTCGTCATCGTAGGGTTGCTCTATGCCCCTACCATGGTGTTTGGTGAATTGTGGGGGCCTTTGTACATCAACCGGGTTTATCATGTATCGGCGGTTGAGGCGGCCAGTGTCATTAGCGTGGTGTTTATTGGCTGGGCGATTGGCAGCCCGTTGTTTGGCTGGATATCGGATCGTATCCAGCGCAGAAAGCCTATCGTTTTTGCTTCTGCTGCATTCAGTCTGCTGTTTATTTTTATTATCCTGTATTGTCCCGCAATGCCATTGTCCTGGTTGTTTGTCGTGGCCTTTTTGTATGGTTTCAGCAACGTGGGCGTATCCACCTGTTATGCCATTGCCGCTGAACTCACCCCGAACCGTTTCGCAGGGACTGCACTTGGCTTTACCAACATGGCGTCCATTTTGCTGGGGGCTTTATTTCAACCGGTTGTGGGGCGTTTGCTGGATATGCACTGGGATGGAAAAGTAGTGGATGGCGTGCGCTATTATTCGGCTGCTGATTTGCAAACAGCGATGGTTTCGTTGCCGGTGTGTCTGGTGCTGTGTCTGGTTTTGTGTTTCTTCTTGCGGGAAAGCTATCCAGGACGCGGGCAGCGTGCGGTTTGCTAGATCGCCAGTACTTCTTTCACAAAGGGGATGGTGATTTTTCGCTGGGCGCTCAGGGATGCGTTGTCCAGGCGATCAAGCAGGGCATGCAAATCATGCATGTTCCGCGCACATCGATTTAACAGAAACTGGCCCACGCTGGCAGGCAATTCAAAACCCCGTTTGCCGGCATGCAGCCGCAGGGTATTGATTTTATCTTCATCAGACAATTCATTCAGCTGAATCACCAGCCCCCAGGCAAGCCTTGAGCGCAGATCGGGCAGTTGCACAGGCATGCTGGCTGGTGGCAGCTTGCCACTGATGACCAGCGTGGTTTCGCCGTTGTCCCGGACGCGGTTATACAGATGAAACAGGGCCTCTTCCCATTGGGCATCGCCTGCGATGGCATCCAGATCGTCAATGCAAATCCAGGTTTGTTCATCCAGCCCTTCAAGTACTTCGGGGCCCCATTCTTTCAGGGTTTGCAAGGGCAGGTAAATGGCGGATTGTTGTGCTGCCTGACAACAGGCTTGCAAGAGATGGGATTTGCCACTGCCTGTAGTACCCCAGATGTAAATCAGGCGCTCGCCTTGCCCGTTCAGGGATTGCAGCAGTTGTTGCTGTAACAGTGAATTTCCTGCCCAGCAAAAATCTGCCAGTGTTGCGGCGTCGTTGAGCTGAATGGCCAGAGCCAGTTGACGACTCATTGTGCGACCGGGGTGTTGGTACAGGCTTTTTTACCCCATGTCCACGCATAATCAATGTAGCTGCCAATGGTGGTAGCAGCGGTTAACATGGTGAGTGCCT
>CAZDYY010000261.1:0-2080 GCA_964509745.1 uncultured Legionella sp.
AACAGGTGTTCACGTTCGCCCAGAATGGGTGTTCATTTTCGTCAGAATACGCAAAGGTCACCCTGTTACTCGTTGTAATAACCATGCGTGGCGCAAGTCACTGGTTCGTGCGGGGATCAAAGATTTTCGCTGGCATGATCTGAGGCACACGTGGGCAAGTTGGCACGTGCAGAATGGAACGAGTTTACAGGAATTGCAGCAGTTAGGTGGATGGTCAAATTTTGACATGGTATTACGTTATGCGCATTTGTCTAGTGAACATTTAAGACGAGCGGCGGAACGTGTGCAAAACAGAATTTATCATCAACCAAAAATGGAAATGAATTATTGTGGGGCGGTTTAAAAGATACCCCACAACATTTGATTTTAAGGCACGTTTTGGTCACAGTGACTTTTGCAGCTTTTCGACAGGTCGCGCAAGTCATTGATTGTGCTAAGATAAGTGGTGCGCCCGGAAGGAATTGAACCTCCGACCCTCTGGTTCGTAGCCAGATACTCTATCCAGCTGAGCTACGGGCGCAATTTTTTGGCGGAGAGAGAGGGATTCGAACCCTCGATGGGATTATGTCCCATACTCCCTTAGCAGGGGAGCGCCTTCGACCACTCGGCCATCTCTCCGTTTTCTGGAGCTGATTATATCAGGAAAATAAACAGCGTCAACTGAGTTTTCGGTAATAAAAAAATAATTTTCGAATTTCCAAAATCATGGATTGCTGGTATTGTTAATATTTTGTTGTATTCAGGAGAAACAATGAAACTTTCGTCCAATTTGAATGGAAAGGCTGTATATGTAGTTGATGGCAGTCGTACTCCGTTTCTGAAAGCAAAAAGCGATGGGGCTTTGACAGGCTCTGATTTGGCGGTGGCGGCAGGTGCTGCTTTGTTGAACCGTCAACCTTTTTTACCGAACAAACTTGATGAAGTGATAGTGGGGGCTGCGATGCCCGGGCCCGATGAAGCAAATATAGCGAGGGTTGTGGCGCTGCGTCTTGGGTGTGGTGACAAGGTGCCTGCTTTTACTGTGATGCGTAATTGTGCTTCAGGAATGCAAGCTCTTGATGATGCAGCCATGCATATTGCGAGTGGGCGGTGTAATCTGGTGTTGGCTGGGGGAACTGATTCGATGAGTCATGCGCCTTTGTTGCTGAATCAGAAAATGGCTGGTTGGCTGGGGCACTGGTTCTCTGCTAAAAAAGCCACGCAAAAATTAAGTTTGTTAACAAAGCTTCGCCCGGGATATTTCGCTCCGGTAATTGGATTGCTCAGGGGATTGACTGATCCAATTGTTGGTTTGAATATGGGGCAAACAGCTGAGCAAGTGGCTTATCGTTTTGGGATTACCCGTGAGCAAATGGATGAATTTGCCTGTGAAAGCCACCAGCGTCTTGCGAAAGCTTTTGAAGAAGGGCGTATGCGGGAAGTTGCGCCGTTAATTGATGCAAAAGGACGTGTTCATTCGAAGGATGACGGAATTCGACCCGGGTCCACATTGGAACATCTGGCCAAATTAAAGCCTTATTTTGATAAAAAATTTGGTATGGTAACGCCTGGTAACAGTTCCCAGGTCACTGATGGTGCTTGTTTTCTGTTACTAGCCAGCGCCGAAGCAGTTAAAAAATATGGATTGCAGGTGATGGGACGTATTGTTGATTCACAATGGGGTGCACTGGATCCTGCAGAGATGGGGTTAGGCCCGGTGCACGCGATGACGCCAATCATGCAGCGCCAGAATTTAACACCTGATGACATTGATTGCTGGGAAATTAATGAGGCCTTTTCAGCTCAGGTATTGGCTTGTCTGGCAGCCTGGGAGGACGATGATTATTGCAAGCAAAAGCTTGGATTGAAACAAGCCATGGGATCTCCGGTAAGGTCACGCTTGAACAAGGATGGCGGGGCCATTGCAGCAGGTCATCCGATTGGTGCCAGTGGTGCGCGGATTGTTTTACATGTTCTTCAAGACTTGCAGCAGAATAACGGCTCGCGCGGAATGGCGTCTATCTGCATAGGTGGCGGGCAGGGTGGCGCTATGTATCTTGAACGGTCTACAGAGGTGTCAGCATAATGAATAATTATAAAC
>CAZDYY010000261.1:2090-3487 GCA_964509745.1 uncultured Legionella sp.
ATGCAAACAGATGCCGACAACATTGTCTGGCTGGGCATGAACAGAAAAGGTGAAACGGTCAACAGCATTAATAATGAAGTGCTGGATGAGCTGAACAGTCTTTTACAGGAAATTTCACAAAGCAGCAAAGCCAAAGGGTTGATTGTTTATTCACTGAAAAGCAAGGGATTTATTGCTGGTGCCGATGTGAATGCGCTGGCCAGTTTTAAAAATCCTGCTGATGCCGTTGATTTTCTGAGAAAGGGACAAGCCGTCTTTTCACGACTGGAGATGTTGTCAATTCCGACCGTTGCCATGATCAACGGGTTTTGCATGGGCGGTGGTCTTGAACTGGCGCTGGCTTGTGATTATCGAATTGCTACAGATGAAACGGATACCCGCCTGGGATTGCCTGAGGTTATGCTGGGTTTCCATCCAGGCTGGGGTGGTACGGTCCGTTTGCCAAGATTAATTGGTGGATTTAATGCCTTGTCTGATGTGATGTTAACTGGCGCGGCTCTGAACGCAACCAAAGCTAAAAAGATTGGACTGTTAGATGATGTTGTGCCGCTACGACAGCTAAAGCGTGCTGCAGTCTATTATATAAAGAATAAACCCGCCAAACATGAGCCTGGGTTCCTGAAGTCCCTGACTCGTTATGAGTTGGTTCGCAAATTGATTGCCAGTGTGTTGCGCCGGGAAGTTGCTAAAAAAGTACAGAAAAATCATTATCCAGCACCGTTTGCAATCATTGATTTGTGGGAAAATGAGGGCGGATTTGATGAGCGCGCCTATTTGAAAGAGGCTGACTCAGTTGAGCAACTGATTACACACGGTGAGACATCAGCAAACCTGATTCGTGCATTTCTGCTGCGGGAGCGCATGAAAAGCTTTGCAAAATCGCAGTTTAACGTTCAGCGTGTGCATGTGATTGGCGCAGGCGTTATGGGTGGTGATATTGCAGCCTGGTGTGCCTTGCGTGGATTGCATGTGACATTGCAGGATAAAGCGTATGAACAAATTGCCCCGGCCTTTGGCCGCGCTCGTGCCTTATTTAATAAAAAATTGCGCAAGCCTCGCCTTGTGCAAGCGGCAATGGACAGATTGATCCCTGATCCGGAGGGTCATGGTATAGCTCGAGCAGATGTGATTATTGAAGCTGTGTTTGAAAATCTGGATGTCAAACAGGCGATCATGAAGCAGGTTGAAGCCCAGGCGAAACCTGAAGCAATTATTGCGACGAATACATCCAGTATTCCACTGGATGAAATTAACCTTGTTATGAGCAAGCCCGAGCGTTTGGTTGGCATACACTTTTTTAACCCTGTGGCTAAAATGGATTTGGTTGAAGTGGTTAGCAGTGAAAAAACATCCAGAGAAAACGCTGATCATGCTTGTGCGTTTGTCGGTCAAATTGG
>CAZDYY010000262.1:0-3258 GCA_964509745.1 uncultured Legionella sp.
CTTCAGGAAGCTCAGCCGCCAGTATCTCGCTTGCAGCGATAACAAGTGATGATTGTTTAATGAGTCGCTCTTCAAGGTGTAATAAATGTGGATTAATTGATGGGCCTAAAACTGCATAATCATCACAACGATAATATACAAGCAGGCATGGATCAAATAAAGGAAAATAGGCATAGGCAGGAGGAATCGTCATCCAGACTATAGAGTTTTTTTGGTCCTCTTTTGAAATTTTTGAATCCAGTTGTATTTTTAATATAAATCGATTGATTTTATCAATCAGGCTAAAGCCGGTGAGTGGAATGACAAAAGGATGAATAACCTTCAATCGAGCAGGAATTGATTGTTTGAATCGAACGGTTTTGTGCTGAAAAAACTGGCGTAGTTTATTTAAAATTCTTAAAAAATATGCCCGATCCATGCGTGGAGTGCGCATTCCAACGGAGTTAATCCAGACAACGTCCCATCCCAATTTCAATAAACCTGAAATGAGATACTGTGTACTGGTAGGCAATCGTCCCCAGTCTTCGGCAAAAACGATTAATTTTTTTTCCTGATTCATGCCTTGCTCCTTGAAATTATACTATTATCTTATCATGGCAGTATTGAAAAACTACAATATTGAGAGAAAGATGACAATCATACCCGTTATTCTTTGTGGAGGGTCCGGATCACGTCTTTGGCCTGTTTCGCGTGAATGGTACCCGAAGCCCTTTATTAAAATGCCTGATGGTTTGAGTTTATTGCAAAAAGCGTTTTTAAGGGGGGCGTTGCTACAGGATGTGACGGAAGTACTTACGGTTACTAATCGTGAGATTTTTTTCAGTGTGGAAGAAGAGTTTCGTGAAATCAGGCAGGAATCAATTCAACGCTCATACATTCTTGAGCCGTTCGGACGCAACACAACGGCTGCCATAGCTGTTGCAGCATTGAATTTGTTAAAAACCAGCAGTAAAGACACTCTGATGCTGATTCTTCCGGCTGATCATCTGATCATGCATCAGGATGCATTTCAACAGGCAGTACAGGATGCCTCGATCCTGGCTCGTCAAGGCAAACTGGTTACCTTTGGCATAAAGCCAACTGAGCCCAGCACTGCCTATGGCTATCTTGAGGTGTCTGGTCAGGACGTATTGCAATTTATTGAAAAACCTTCGCTGAAGGATGCCCGGAGCTATGTGAAAAGCCGGCGTTTTTTATGGAATTCCGGTATGTTTTTGTTCACCATCGACGCTATTCTGGAGGAGATGGGTTCCCTGTGTCCGGAAATGTTGAATGCGGTGAAAACGTGCATGGAAGCCTCGCATCAAAGTGAATATAACACGTCCATTCAGTTTGAACTTGATAAAGCAACGTTTGAGCAGGTTCCGAATGAATCCATTGACTATGCAGTGATGGAAAAATCACAACGGGTTGCTGTTGTTCCCTGTGACATAGGCTGGACTGATGTTGGCTCCTGGCAGACTGTCGCCAAATTGACAGAACCTGATTCAAATGGCAATCGTATTCTTGGCGAAGCCTGTTTGCTGGATGTGAATGACTGTTATATTCAGAGTGATAACCGCATGGTTGGTGCCATTGGTGTGGATAATTTACTGGTTATTGATACACAGGATGCCCTGTTAATCGTTAACCGGGACAGGGCCGAGGATGTAAAGCTGGTTTACAACCGGTTAAAACAACAAAACCACCCAACTTATAAATTGCATCAAACGGTACATCGCCCCTGGGGGCTTTATACAATTCTGGAGGAAGGAGCCCGTTATAAAATCAAGCGTATTGTTGTAAAACCTCAGACTTGTCTGAGTTTGCAGTTGCATCATCATCGGAGTGAGCACTGGATCATTGTCAGTGGCATGGCCGAGGTTGTCAGGGGTGAGAAAACGTTTTTATTAAATACCAATGAATCGGCTTATATCCCTGCTGGCCATAAACACCAGTTGAAAAATCCGGGAGTTATCGACTTGGTGATGATCGAAGTACAGACAGGTGAGTTTCTGGGAGAAGAAGATATCATTCGGTTTAAAGATCAATATGGACGAGTTCCCTGATGACTAACGGTAAACAGGAGTTATTATGCTTCAAACCCACACATCCGGCTTTCCGAGAATTGGTCTTCATCGCGAGATGAAGTTCGCAGTAGAAGCTTACTGGAAAAATGAAATCGATGAGAGTCAGCTGATTGAAAAAGGCAGGGAAATCCGGCGGAATAACTGGGCAATGCAGGCTCAGTCAGGTCTGGATTTATTACCGGTTGGTGATTTCTCCTGGTATGATCATGTTCTGGATATGTCGCTATTGCTGGGCGTTATTCCGTCAAGATTTCAGGAGGCGGGCAAGCAAGCTGATTTAACCACGTATTTTCGCATGGCCAGAGGCCAGTCTTCACGTGGAACGGAAGGTCAGGCATGTGAAATGACCAAATGGTTCGATACCAACTATCATTATATTGTCCCGGAGCTCGAGTCTGACCAGCAGTTTACATTGAGCAGTTCCAAAATTTTTGACGAAATTGACGAAGCCCATGCACTGGGCCATGTGGTAAAACCGGTTCTTTTGGGGCCCTTGAGCTATTTGTGGCTGGGTAAAGCACATGGGGATTCATTTGATAAATTAACCCTGCTGCCCCGTCTGGTTAAGGCATATGAAGCAATCCTGGCAAAGCTGGCAAAACAAAACATTGCATGGGTGCAACTGGATGAACCCGTTTTGGTACTGGATTTACCGTCTGCGTGGCAGGATGCCTTTCGGGAAACGTATAAAATACTTCAGGAGTTTATCAACGTTTCGCCGACGTCCCGCGGCTTGAAAATTTTACTGGCAACATACTTCGGCGGCCTTGAGGATAATCTTCAACTGGCCTGTCAGTTACCGGTCGCTGGATTGCATATTGATGCTGTGCGTGCGCCGCAACAAGTTTCGCAGGTAGTGAAAGGCCTGCGAGCGGATGCCATTCTGTCTGTTGGTATCGTGAATGGCCGCAACATCTGGAAAACGGATTTACAGCATGCCCTGTCAGTATTGAAGCCGCTGCAGGAAACTCTGGGTGACAGGCTCTGGATTAGCAGTTCGTGTTCTTTTTTGCATTGTCCGGTGGATCTTGACCTGGAAACACAACTGGACCCGGAAATAAAACAATGGCTGGCTTTTGCAAAGCAGAAGACTGATGAACTGGTGGTACTTGCCCGTGCGTTAAACCATGGAGAGCAGGCGGTTGAATCGGTATTGACTGAAAACAGGCGAATCATTCAATCAAAACCA
>CAZDYY010000262.1:3268-3483 GCA_964509745.1 uncultured Legionella sp.
AAAGTCTGCACGTATTCATAACCCGGCCGTACAGGAACGCTGTGCGGGTATCCCGTCACTCCAGCTGGAGCGAACACCCTATTCAGAGCGTCAAAATTTACAACGTCAGGCGTTAAATTTACCGTTACTGCCCACCACAACCATTGGTTCATTTCCGCAAACAGGCGAGATTCGATCTTTGAGGCATGGTGTGAAAACTGGTGCTATCACGGTTG
>CAZDYY010000263.1:0-3480 GCA_964509745.1 uncultured Legionella sp.
CGCAAAAAGTGATTTATGAAGACATTGCGCTGCTTCATACGCTAAAAACAGGCACGTTGATCACCATTGAAAATTTATATAAATTTGTTCTCAGCTCAGCTGCTGGCGAATTAAACGCCTATAAATTATCCAGTAATTTAAAAAAGGATTTCGACAGTATTTCAAATTATCTGGTCTATTTACGCGATACAGGGCTGATTCGATTTTTGTGCTCCAATAAATCCGGTCAGGCATACCTTCGCAATCCGGAAAAAATGTACCCGGAAAACAGTAATTTATTATATGCAGCTTACCTGAATGTAGCCGAGGATAATCTCATCGGAAAAGCCCGTGAAACATTCGCACTAAACCAGTTACAAAATGCGGGCTATTCTGTTTTTTATACTCAACAGGGCGATTTCGACTGTCAGGGCTTGCGCATTGAAGTGGGTGGAAAAAACAAAACCACCGCTCAACTTAAAGGCCTGGAGCAGGCTTGCATTTTTGCGGACGGGCTATTAACCGGCTTCAAGAATAAATTACCACTCTATTGGCTGGGATTTTTAAGCTAGAGGCTTTATTTACAACACACAACACGACCCCGGTCGCCCCGCCCAACAAGACCAATACAAAATCTTTGTGTCTATATAATTTGCAAAACTATCAATCGACTACTATATTGAAATTGAGATGTTTATATTAGTTGACCAAAAGGAGATTGAAATCATGAGTACAGAAAAAAAGGAAATGCAAACATACACTGAGTGGTTTAAATCAAAACTTGGATGGACTGGTCACAAAAAAGAACTGGAGACCATCGCAAATGATCCTGACTCTTCTGATGAGGATGTAGAGTCTGCCAAACAGGTGCTATCTTGTTCGGAACGGATTATGAAGCAGTTTGAATCGCTGGGACGCAGAACTCCTGAAAATGATGAAAAAGCCAAAACATACTTGCAACAATTCAAGGAAGGTCTGCAGTCAGTCAAAAATTCCGTATCCGAATCAAGAGTGGGAAAAATGCTTGGATCAATCTGCCAAAGCATGCTGGATGGTGTGAAAAAAATGTGGAATATGTTACCCACTATGCCTAATCTTGGTATAAAAGAAAGGTTTTTCAAGAATAAACAAAAAGAGGAAGGCGATTATCAGCATGGCACAACCGTTCGACCACGAAGCGGAAGCGATTCATCTGATGTATAGTCGTATTTAATTCATAAATCTCAACACCGGGTAATGCATCCACATTACCCGGTGTTTTATTTCCATTCACTCAAAACAACACCCGATTTGTTTGATCTCCCTGCGTCTGGTAAAATCCGCAGCATTTCAACACCACAGGTTACCAGACATGGAAAAAACATATTCCCCAAAGGCAATTGAAGAAACTTGTTACAAAAAATGGGAAAACCAGCATTATTTTGAACCCCGTGGTGATGGCAAACCGTTTTGTGTCATGCTCCCGCCGCCCAATGTCACCGGCAGCCTGCATATGGGACACGGCTTTCAACATACCCTGATTGATATTGTCATCCGCTACCAGCGTATGATGGGCGCACGTACCCTCTGGCAACCAGGCACTGATCACGCCGGGATTTCCACCCAGCTGGTGGTTGAAGGCCAGCTTGAAAAACAAGGCTTGTCGCGCAAGAACATGACACGGGATGAATTTCTCGAGCGCATCTGGAGCTGGAAAGAAGAGTCCGGTGGCCAGATTACCCGGCAAATGCGCCGGATTGGCTCGTCAGTTGACTGGACTCGTGAACGCTTTACCATGGATGAAGGTCTGTCCGCTGCCGTTCAAAAAGTCTTTATCCAGTTATTTGAAGAAGGCCTGATTTATCGCGGGACAAGGCTTGTGAACTGGGATCCCAAACTTGGCACTGCCGTCTCTGATCTGGAAGTGCTGTCCGAAGAGGAAGACGGGTTCCTCTGGCACATCCGCTACCCTGTCGTTGATTCAGATGAATCAATTGTGGTTGCCACCACCCGCCCGGAAACCATGCTGGGTGATACCGCTGTTGCAGTGCATCCTGAAGATCCCCGCTACCGGCATTTAATTGGCAAACAATTGCAGCTGCCCCTGTGTGATCGCACCATTCCGGTCATTGCAGATGAATATGTAGAACAAGACTTTGGCAGTGGTTGCGTGAAAATCACCCCTGCACATGATTTTAATGATCATGAAATCGGCAAGCGACACAAACTGCCCATGATGAACATTTTCACGAAAAAAAGCGGCCATCAACAAACACGCCCCGGTGAAATACCAGGGGCTTGATCGATTTGTTGCCCGCGAGCAAATCATCCGTGATCTGGAAGCTGCCGGCCTGCTGGTGAAAATCGAACCCTACAAATTAAAAATTCCCCGCGGTGAGAAATCCGGTGTTGTCATTGAGCCCTTGCTGACTGACCAATGGTACGTCCGCACCAAACCTCTGGCCAAACCCGCCATTGAAGCCGTGCAAAAAGGCGAGATTCGCTTTATTCCTGAAAACTGGAGCAAAACCTACTTCCAGTGGATGGACAACATTGAAGACTGGTGCATCAGCCGTCAGCTGTGGTGGGGACATCGCATTCCTGCCTGGTATGACAACCACGGGCATGTCTATGTTGGTTACAGTGAAAATGACGTACGCTTCAAGCACAAGCTGGATGACTCCGTCTTGCTGAAACAGGATGAAGACGTACTGGATACCTGGTTTTCATCTGCTCTCTGGCCGTTTTCAACCCTGGGCTGGCCCGAACGGACACCGGAGCTGGAACAGTTTTACCCGACCTCCGTCCTGTTCACCGGCTTTGACATCATTTTCTTCTGGGTCGCCCGCATGATTATGCTTGGCCTGAAGTTTACCGGCAAAATTCCATTTAAAGACATCATCATTACCGGGTTGATCTGCGATCATGACGGCAAAAAAATGTCAAAATCCAAAGGCAATGTGCTGGATCCACTGGATATTATTGACGGGATTGATCTCGACGCCCTGCTGGAAAAACGCACCAGCAACCTGATGCTCAGCTCCGTCCGGGACGAGATCACAAACGTGACACGCAAACAGTATCCGGAAGGCATCGCAGCATATGGTACCGATGCCCTGCGCTTTACGTTCTGCTCGCTCGCATCCAATACCCGCACCGTTCGCTTTGACATGAACCGGGTTGAGGGCTATCGCAACTTTTGCAACAAGTTATGGAATGCCGCACGCTATGTCCTGCTCAACACAGACGAGGAACAGGTTGATTTGGGTGATGGCGCGTTCCAGTACAGTCCTGCAGACCAGTGGATCCTCTCGCATCTGCAACATACCATCGCACAATGCCATCAGGACCTGGCCAATTACCGGTTTGATTTGCTGGCCAACACCCTGTATGAATTTGTCTGGCATGAATATTGTGACTGGTATCTCGAATTATCCAAAGCGGTACTTTATGATGAAAACGCACTGGGATCGATGAAACGCGGTACGCGCCGTACCCTGATTTATGTATTGAACCAGATGC
>CAZDYY010000264.1:0-3469 GCA_964509745.1 uncultured Legionella sp.
CCAACTATAAAATCGATCCAAATTCACAAAAAGCCCCTCCTCCTGACTTGATTCCTGCATCCCGGATACGTGAGATGTTCGAACGAAAAAACGAACTCAGGTGGAACAAGGAAAGACAAAAGAAATTACAACAACGCGTCAGATGTATGCATGCCGCCGCTAAACAAATCATTGATGATGACGATGATGAAGCATTGGAAAAAAAACAAAAAGCCATGAAACAAGCCAGTCATGAGTTTGACGCAAAAGAATCCATCGAGAATGCCACCAGGGCAACCAGACATGCACAGGAGGCCCAGGGGAGGATTTGCGCAGCAGAAATCAATACTAAAAAATACAATATCAACCGGCTTGAAACTGCCAAATCTGCGTATTATAGCGCACTCGCTATTAAAGAAATGATCCTTGACATTCTGGAAAGCGAGATCCAGGAAATCGACTATTATCCCTTATCTGTCGAGATGATCGATGCCGCAAACAGCGCATTATATGCCTCATATAAAACACCCGGGGAAGAAGCAATCAAACGAGCAACCCTCACAAAATTTCTGCATGAAGCAAATAATAGAGCTGATTCAGCATTTGCCATGCAACATTTTTGTCAGAAAAATTTCCAAATCCTGCTGGATATTGTTGAAGCCTCGGAAAGTTTTTCCGAGGGTTATAGTTTTCAGACCAGAGAAAATCAAAGTCAAAATAAAAACACCCGCGAACTGATGGATAAAAAGAAACATATTCAGCAAAAATTAAAAGACATCATTGACCTTGCAAAAAGAACATCAGGCTATTGGCAAGAAGAAAATAAACAGATTACGCCTGAAAAATTACTTGTCGAGATTCACACCATAGCAGATGAGCTTGAAGCCATGCTGGATAATATTGGCGGTAACGCCAGCACACGCTCCATGATCAAAACCATAGAGCATTGTGAAATCATTACCTCGATTTGTCATAACAAAATCAAATCAGCATTAAACAACGATACCCGGATGGACATCAATTCGAACTGGACGGATGACAAGGGTTTTTCCGATTATCCGCTGGAGCAAAAAAAGGAAATAGCGTGCAAGGCATCTGAAACTGCCTTTAATGAAATAACACGCATTTTGAATGTTGCCAAAACGAAAAAAGCTGAAGCCTCAATATGGAATCAATCGGCATTGATAAATGATCTGGTTAATGCGAAAAACCTCGCCATTGAACACAGAAACAAGTGTCAGGCTATTCTCGGCGATATTACCATCAATTTGAACAATGATATCGGTACCGACAACGTTAATCACATTAACCAATATTTCAGGTTTCTGTCTGCCCTGTCCAGATTAAATATGCTGCAATATATAACAGACCGGAAAAGCCAGATATTCATTAATAAAAACTTTGGTGTTCCAAACAAGCTACTGGCTGATTATAGAATGAACATCACACAGTTAGAGCTCATGAATCAAAACACCCGATTGCAACTGGCGATGAAATTGCAGGAGGAGTTGAACGCCCATCTGAAAGACATGACCGACAAATCCTCTTTCCACGATTTATTGGAAAAAGAGCGGAAAGCCAAACAATTACTGGAGGACATCGAATTCATCCTTCTGAGTAATTTTGAAGTCGATAATTTTGTTAAAGACAAGGTTCAACAGAAGGTGAGCGATGTTAAACAAGCTTATCAAAAAATCAATGAAATCAATAAAAAATTATATGATTTAAAAGCCAGTTGCGAAGTCGATATCGATTCTGATGACGGGCATTCGACCAGTAGTCTTGCGACAGATGATATGAATGTTGACCCAGTATCGGATAACACACCAGCTCAGTCCAAAGATGAATATGGCATTGATCTTGTTCCAGTGAATAACTTGTCATCGACTCTCATCAATATAGAAAAACATGCCGTACAAGCACTTAAACAAATTGACCAGGTGAAAATAACATTTACTTCACAACGTAACGATGCCCTGTCATCTGATTTACCAGAGGGTTACCATACCCCGGTGATCAATGCATTGCAGCAATTAATCAGTCAATGTACAGAAAAGCCTTCGCCTGTCCACATTGATAAAGATAAACTACAAGAAAAAATGATCAACAACCTTGACTTGCTGACTGAAAAAATATCAACGAATCGATACAGCAGCCTGGTGCATACCTGGGGTGCCTGGCTGATATGCGATCTGTTCACATTGATAATCAGTGCAGTTCATGACCATGATCATGGCATCCCGGCCCTGATGTCAAGCGCAAGGCACCTCAATAATGACGTTGAAGAAATCATTGGTCAGGAACCGACCGAATTAATCGTTGCTCAGCAAGCCGCTTTTTCCTGCGTACAAAATACCTGCAAAGACTTATACCTTGCCAGGCATGATCAGCTGGAAAAAAGAATCTCGCCTGAATACTATCAGGATCAAATATGGACGATGGAATATAGCACCATGGAATGGGCGGCTCGCCTGAACGTAGATGAGCTCAAAAAGTTGCATGAACGTCAAAAGGAAATCCATCAAATTAGACAGAAACAACTTGATTCCATTCTGAAAAGAAACGCCGGTATTGAACGAATAGCAACAAAAAAATATAACATGAGACTGGGTTTTCTGGAGTTAATTTTGTTGGGAAAAGAACGAGCGATTAAAAATTTAAACGTGTTTAGTAAACGCGTGGCGATATGTGATACAAAAATATCTGATTTATTAAATGCCCTCAGTGATAAAAAAGCTTCTCGGACCTCACAATATTCCCTGAAGCAACCAGAACAGACTGTTCTGCAAAATGCAAAGTTGCGTGAGATGCAATTTCAATGTCAAAAATTAATGAATGGCATTAGAGCCAACAAACACAAGACAGAGAACATAAAAAACAAATTTGCAGACCGCTACGCCACAGCAAGCCAGGATATCATACGCCAATCAGTTTATATGGATGAGTTTATCTTTAACACATATGATCCTGATGCTCAAAATAGTACCAAAAAAGCAATCGAATACGCAGATAGTCAGGCCAACATAGACAAGCCTGTATCACAGGAACAACAGGCGACTCAAACCGGGATAGACAAGGATATATCAAAAAAAACACTTATCACGGATTTGGATGCAAAAAATTATAACATTAAACAGATCGAAGCCGATTTGTTATCTCTTGAAAAGCAACTCATGCTATTGGAAAAGCAATTCATGATCAATGAAAAGCCGGAAAATTCGATCAGTTTTTATAAAAAAAACAGGCCCGGTCAAATCAAAACGATTTTTGCCAGCTCACCCACGCCAGTCAATCGGATTGACAAAAAAGAGGCGGCAAGCAAGGAGAAACCTCCTTCACCAGCAATATCCCTGTGCTTGTAATTTGTGTACATGATAATTTTTCAAATGTCGTCAGCGCGAAAGCGGGGATCCATCCAGCAAAGTGCACTGTGCCATGTCAGGAATGGATTCCCGTCTTCACGGGAAAGACATAATCAATTTTTGTCATG
>CAZDYY010000265.1:0-3464 GCA_964509745.1 uncultured Legionella sp.
CCGCGTTAGCATCACGCACCATGCCCCGGATCTCATCGTTTGACATACCCTTGTTACCCGACAACCAGGAATAAAACGCATCATCGCCCTTGGCATTGATCGAGGCAGACACCTGTTCCGCATGATCCATTTGACGCTGAGCCGCACTAACTTGCTTAACTGCTTCGGAATGCTCTGACGCCGCCTGTGTTTGCTTGGTGAGCGCGGAAGACAGGCTATTTTCAGCACCGTCTTGAACACCCATCTGGAAGCTGGCGCTGGAGTCTCTGAGGGTATTGGCCTCGGCACGAAGGGCTTCGGTGTACTGCTCGCTGGACATGGCTTGCAATACCTTGTTGTAGTCATCCTGAGTGACCATCTTCTCTTCAACACCAGCTCTGGCCGCAATGCCCGCTCTGGCCTCCGCGAAGGCCTTGGCAGAACCAAGTGGAGTGCTTGGACCAACCTCACCCTTAACACCAGCGCTAGCTTGCGCGGATATCTCTGCCGCCATCGCTTTGGCGGTAGAAACATTGATTCCCTCGCGTTCAGCGAATTGCTCCATCACGCTTTCCGTCCTATCACGCGCCTGCTGGTAAGCATGGCGCTCTGACTGACCAAAGGACTGGTTGACGCCTTGCGATTGACTGAGCCGTTCTGCAGTAGAGTCCAGCTGGGATCTCATGGCAGCATTGGTTTCGGCAAGTTTCATAGCCGATGATTGTTCGGCGCTGGTGGCTTCTGACAAGCTGGTTCTCGCGCTCGATGTTGCCATTGAGCCGTAGTTAATTCCCATCGGGCTATTCGATGACGTTACATCGTTTTGTACCGTGCCATCCGCACCTATCCTGGTGTTATTGCCCGTGCCATCACCCATTGTCATACCGCCCGCCATCATCGATGGCGAAGTGTTGCTTTGGAATGAGGAATTGTTTTCAAAGCCTGCATTACCCAGTTTGGTATTGCCTGAACTGGCCTCATCAGACGCTTTTTCTGTGGGTTTATCGTAGCTTTGAACCAAGCGGCCGGCGAGACTCGACAACACCGCACCGGATTGTGAAACAAACATCCAGGCGATCATGGGGATAGATACACTCAAATATCCCGCTAGCGCGGAATAATCAGCGACCGTTTGGCCAAGGCCTGTGTTGGTCATGACGCTCAAACCCGTAGGGAACCCCCCGCCTGCTTGGACCACTGCCGCGCTTGCGGCATCCTGGGCAAAGTAGGTCATCGCAAAATTGAGAATGGCGTACAAGGGTGCCCACATGTTGATCCAGAAAAGCGCTTTCGCATAACCCAGCAATACCTTTCCGGCCACTGGCAACATAGCCATGATCATAATCACCGGGAATGCGGCATAAATCAGCGCTTCAAAAATGTTTTTCGCAATGGGCAATAAGCGTTTGGCTAATTTTCCCGATACCGCAAATGTGGTGCGGCGCTCTTGCTCCGATCGCGCAAGCGCAAAATCTTGCGCGGCTGCCGAGGCATCTGCCTCACTCGCAAAGTTTCCCATCCCGCGCTTTAGACTGTTGGCCAACGCATTTTGGCTAACGATCCGGGCGTTAGACATGGCCATGCCGGTGATGTACTGGTACGCAATAGGCATCGAGGCCGCAAACTTGGCCACCGAGGCATTTTTCGTTGCTTCACCCGGAACAAGACGCACACCGTTAATATCGGTTGCTTGTGTAATTTCCGCGTTCAAATCGTTCGTCATTTGCGCATTGAGACCGGTGCGGCAATTGAGAATTGATTTAACGTTGCCAGCATCTTGATAGGTAAATGAACGGGTAACCGACGTGTTAGCACCAAGAAATCCCATAAGGTCGGTAGCTTTTAACAACGAATCCCAGGAATACAAACCCAGCATCAAGTCATAGTAAACACAGCTTTTCCAGAATTCGGAAAAGTTGCTGGATACGCGCGGATTCGTAATTTCAAAACGCGTGGATTCCTCTACCAAATGACTGGCAAACAACAAACCATTGCCACGGTATTGAACCTGGTTTGGGAGCGCAAAAACCGTTTCAAACATGCGAGTAAGATAATCACCAACATGGTTGAAAGTGGTTGCAGTTAACGCGAGACCCAAAGGTACGTTCGCTACAACTGCTGAATTCGCGGGGACAATATGGTCAGTGATAATCACATCTTTCTTGGGGACTATCCCGATCATGATGATCATGATTAAACCGATCATCCAATTGATTGATAGCATCCCTTTTCGGAATGCTGTCATCAACAAAATACCGATAAAACCCACAATAGCGCCCGACTGCAGGGCGGCCTTGTAATCGTCACTGCCAAATATCATCGAGATACCGGTGAACACCAGCCGCAAAAAATCGCCGCCACCGTATGTATTAATTTCCCACATGCTATTGACCCCACATCGAGCTTTGAATCATGTTGCTGCTCAATTTACTCATCAGTGCTTTTTCATAAAGCTGGATGCGTTGCTGCATAGCGAAATACTTTTCAACATCGAAGTCGTTTTCTTTCTTGAGCTCTGCCAAACCGTCAAGAACACCCTGCAGATCCTCTTTGTATTTTTTAACGCGCGAGGCCTCCGCCATACCATCTTTCAATACACCACTGCGTTGCTCTACTTTTTCAATGATGGCAGTCAATGAGCGAAGCAAAATATCCTCGGCAATGAGCTGAGTGTAATCACTGGTCAACCGGCTAACATCAGCACCGCGCGGGAAATAAGCGGCGGTGGCCGCGAGATAGCGATACAAAGGAATTGTGGTCGATTCAACCAAACCACGCTCGGCCGGTGTAAGCGGCGTGTCGGTATAAATTTTCTCAACAATGCTCTTTACCATGTTATCAACACGAACATACAAACCGGTCCAGGTTGGAACCACCGTGTCCAAGCTGTTACTCATGGTCAAACAGGAATTTGGGTTAGACGTTGCACCGCCAGTGCATTTATACAAAAGCAAATTGTTATCTGCCTCTGTACCCATCAACAACGCAGTGTAGATGTTTTTGAAACGCTCTTTTTTCACATCCCCTTTAATCGCAGGATCAACAATGCGTATATCACTGGGAGAATCATCGGAAGCACTGGCATCAGTAATGATGATCGTACCGGTCATGTTCATAATCAGTTCGGCAAATTCCGTATCTGACGAAAACAGAGGATCTTGCATCAATACATACCAGGCAAGATTGCCCTTAATGAAATCAATTTTGTTTGCATCACCGCTTGCAGCTTCGGTGGATTTAATACTGCCCCCGGTGGTACAGGCATAGTTGGCTGTCGTCCAGTCTTCACCAAAATCCTGCATACGCTTAACAGTACAGTTACCCTCTTTCGCCCCGAAAAAATCCATCGAGCCTCCCACCAACGCCGTAGCGGCCTGGCAAGAATCCATATTCAGCTGATTAAGTTTTTGTGCCCAATCCTGAATGTCTTCCATCACGCCAGACAATTGTGGCGAAACAATTTGAATCGCCAGCATAAACGCAAG
>CAZDYY010000266.1:0-3455 GCA_964509745.1 uncultured Legionella sp.
GCAATTTATTTCTTCTTCCGGATGATTGATGATATAGATTTGTCCCTTGCGCAAGGCCCAACAGTCATCGTGAGAAAAGTTTAACTGTAACAGGGGTTGTTTTCCCCATTGTTGCACAGTCGTCATGGTTCCTTGCTCATCCAGCATGATCAGGCCGCCGCTGAGCGTCGGGAATAACTCTTTTGCTGTATGCGATATGATGGTATAGGCTTCATTTGCTTCACGACAGACCTGTAGCATGTCATTCATTTTGTTAATTCGAGCCATTTCAATTTCACGCTGTTCAAGCTTTGTGATCATCAGGCTTGTTTTGTCAACAAGGGCCAGATTTGTATGCCGCAGCCTGAGAATATTGTCCAGCAATTTAAATCCGTACCATGATGTTGCCAGCATGAATAACAGATAAATGATCATGGCTATTCCGAGGGTGATATACAACAGGTTGTTTTGTATCAGCAACCACATGGTCACAGGAAAAGTAATCAGGATGATATAGGTAAAACATGCCCCCAGACTGGCTTGCAAGGATTGGACGCCACTCGCCGTAACGCATGCAATCATGATAATAATAATCATTTGTCGTTCCAGGGAAAACGGTGGCATTAATACCGAGCCGGCGAGGCCCCAGAAAAAGGCGGTGAGAATCGTCCAGAATATGAATATGGAAACTTTTGTGACATGATTTTGATCCTGGCGATGGTAAAAATACAGGATGAAAAATCGGGCGAGAGAAGTGATGACCACGGCGGAATACCATGATAAATAAATTGGAGAGAACGTGGTTAAATATTCATTTGCAAAGACCAGTGTTGCACATAATAAATTGGCAAGGATGTTGATGGATAAATTTTCATACAATACATTGGATTTTTCTGAAAATATCGTTTCTTCAATCTTGTCCACTGAACCCTGATCTGCAACAGCGTTTTTTCCGGTTTTGTGTTCAGGCTGCTGAGTCACACTCATGGCAAGGCGCTCCTGTTTTCAGCGTTGTATCCCTAATAAGTTAATATTAGTTCATTATTGAAGACTTGCCTGGATTTTTTTTAAGTGTGCAGGAACACCATGCAAATGTTCTTGTACAATGTATAATTGCTAAACAAAATCACTGTATAGGCGTTTTATGACACACCCTGCTCAATTCATCAGTATTCGTGGTGCCCGCACCCATAATTTAAAAAATATCAACGTGGATTTGCCGCGCAACCAGTTAACGGTGATCACCGGTCTTTCAGGGTCTGGCAAGTCCTCGCTGGCGTTTGATACGCTGTATGCAGAAGGCCAGCGTCGTTATGTGGAATCGTTGTCGGCATATGCACGGCAGTTTTTATCGATGATGGAAAAGCCTGATATGGATTCGATAGAAGGTTTGTCGCCGGCTATTTCAATTGAGCAGAAAGCCACGTCGCATAATCCTCGTTCTACAGTCGGCACCATCACCGAGATTTATGATTATTTACGGTTGTTGTTTGCACGCGCAGGTGAGCCGCGTTGCCCTCAACACGGGGTGGTTTTGCATGCGCAGACCATCAGCCAGATGGTGGATCAGGTGCTGGGTTTGCCTGCAGATAGCAAGGCAATGATTCTGGCGCCAGTCGTACGCGAGCGCAAGGGTGAACATGTGCAATTGTTGCAGCAGTTGCAGGCAAAAGGCTATGTGCGTGCCCGGATTGACGGGGAAATGTGTGAGCTGGATTCCCCTCCTGTGCTGGAGTTGCGTAAAAAACACACCATCGAGGTGGTGGTGGATCGGTTCAAGGTTCGTGAAGATTTGGCCCAGCGGTTGAGTGAATCATTTGAAAATGCCCTGAATCTTTCTGATGGACTGGTGAGTGTGGCGTCGATGGACAATCAGTTTGACGACATTATTTTTTCTTCAAGTTTTGCCTGTCCTGAATGTGGTTACAGCCTGAGCGAACTGGAACCGCGTTTGTTTTCATTCAATAACCCTGCGGGTGCATGTCCCGAATGTGATGGGCTTGGCGTGGATCAGTTTTTTGACCCTGAACGGGTAGTACATGATGCGACGCTTAGTCTGGCCGATGGTGCGATTCGAGGCTGGGATCGGCGTTCTTATTATTATTTTACCCTGCTGGAATCACTGGCGCGTCGATATGAATTTTCAATTGATACACCGTTTTGTGATTTGCCAAAGGCCATCCGGGATGTGGTGTTGTATGGCAGCAAGGATGTGGAAATTGAATTCGCCTATCAGCGCCCGAATGGTGGATTTTTGACTAAAAAGCATGCGTTTGAAGGGGTGGTGGTGAACATGCAACGCCGCTATCGTGAATCAGATTCAGCAACCGTGCGTGAGGAGCTGGCGAAATACCTGTCGTCCAGGCCTTGCCAGTCCTGTGCCGGAGCTCGCTTGCGCGAGACAGCCCGGAACGTGTTTATTGATAATAAAAATTTGCCGGAAATCACCGCATGGTCGATTGAACAGGCGCATGCATTTTTCAGGCATCTGGTGCTACCCGGCAATCGCGGTGAAATTGCAGACAAAATTAACAAGGAAATTGTTGAGCGACTTGGTTTTCTGGTGAATGTTGGACTGGATTACCTGTCCTTGTCCCGCAGCGCTGAAACCTTGTCTGGCGGAGAAGCCCAGCGCATTCGTCTGGCCAGTCAAATTGGTTCGGGTCTGGTGGGTGTGATGTATATTCTTGATGAACCGTCAATTGGTTTACATCAGCGTGATAATGAGCGGCTGTTGAAAACACTGCTGCATTTGCGTGATTTGGGTAACAGTGTGATTGTGGTGGAGCATGATGAGGATGCCATTCGAGCGGCTGATTATGTACTGGATATTGGTCCTGGTGCCGGTGTGCACGGGGGAGAGGTTGTGGCTTGCGGCACACCGGATATGATCATGCAAAATCCTGCTTCGCTGACCGGTCAATATTTGTCTGGCAAACAAGCCATTGCAGTGCCTGCCTCGCGCACACCATTTGATAAAGATCGGGTCATCTGCATGACAGGGGTGATATGCAATAATCTCCAGTCAGTGGATGTCACCATTCCACTGGGTCTGATGACCTGTATTACGGGGGTGTCTGGTTCGGGTAAATCAAGTTTGATTAACGATACATTGTTTCCTCTGGCTGCACATCAATTAAATCGCGCCAGTTTGCATATGCCCGGGAAATTGACCGGGATTACCGGTCTCGAATTGTGTGACAAGGTAATTGATATCGATCAAAGTCCCATTGGACGAACACCCCGATCGAATCCTGCGACCTATACCGGCTTGTTTACTCCCATTCGTGAACTGTTTTCCAATACACCGGAAGCACGTGCACGCGGTTATCAACCGGGGCGGTTTAGTTTTAACGTGCGGGGCGGGCGTTGTGAGGCCTGTCAGGGTGATGGATTGATCAAGGTGGAAATGCATTTTTTACCGGATATTTATGTTTCCTGTGATGTATGCAAGGGCAAACGGTATAACCGCGAAA
>CAZDYY010000267.1:0-3449 GCA_964509745.1 uncultured Legionella sp.
ATGCTAATCAATCGAGCCAAATTGATTTTAAATCAGACTATTGTGCGCAAGCAAGATAACAGGACGGTGGTTACAGCAACGTTCACCATCACGGCAATTGACCGGAAAACATCAAAGATTGGCATGCCGGAAGACATTGTCAGGTTGTTTTCCTGATGTGCTTGTGAAAATCAAACACAGGATATATGATGGTTTTTTTATATGGATATAAAGAAGATGGAAATAAAAAAATGGGTTCTTGTTAGTTGTATCTCGACAGTCGCTGTATACAGTACAGAAACTTATAGTCTTGAAGCCAAAACAATCCCTGTATTTGGTGCGGTACAAGGCTCTTCATTAACATCAAACACATCAACCAATATTTATATCCTTCATCTTGGTTCTTTCAAAATCAGACAAAATGCGATTCGGTGTAAAACCATCGCCATTGAAAAATCACATGCGCCAGTGCATATAGAGGAAAGAAACGGCATTTATCGGGTATTTGCAGGTCCCATACACGGGGTTGATGCACTTAACCAGACAAGCCGTGCTCTCATTTCCGGAAAATCAATAACAATAAAGACCCCGAAGAACATTCCGTCAATTCCCCACACCAGACCGGCAGCGCCAAAACTAAAACCTGTCATCACGCCTGCAAGCGTCGAACCCGTTCATCCCTTCTGGTCACGCGTCGTCACAATCAGTGCAGGTCCTGCATGGACAACCGGTGGCACAACCCAAACCTTCTACCTGCAACCAAGAGTACGCAAAACATATGTTCCGATCGATACCACCAGTCTCATTGGTCAGGGGGAAATTTTTCTGGGAATGCAACGAACATTTAATCGCCGGTTATCAGGCCAGTTTGGACTGGCGGCTCTGGCGACCACGAATGCCAGTGTAACCGGTGATATCTGGGAAGATGCCAACCCCAATTTTAATAACTTCAACTATGATTACCAGCTCAGTCATTCTCATATCGCTGTGAAAAGCAAACTGCTGTTTGATAATGGTTATCTTGTCACACCCTATATCAGCGGCAGTCTGGGGATTGGGTTTAACAAGGCACAATCATTCATGATTACGCCTAAACTATATCAGGAAATCCCGGCACCACCCTTTCAGGATCAAACAACCCGTGCATTTACTTACACCGTTGGTACAGGTATCCAGAAAGCATTAACCAATCAGGTGCATCTGGGAGTTGGCTAAGAATTTTCTGACTGGGGAAAATACCAGTTTGGTACTGCCCAGGGTCAAACGGTCAACAGTGGCCTGAGTCAACCGCACTTCTACACCAGTTTGCTGCAATTCAGCCTGAGCTATATCAAGTAAGGATCCCGTCATGAATGTTTGTATTAATATAAAAAAACTGTCCCTGGTAGTTACCTGCCTGCTCTCTTTATCCACAGCACAGGCAGCCATCCAGCCCAAATTTACCCTTGATCCACTCACAGCAACAAAAGTACAGATTCCTGAAAATGGCTCATCTACCGTTCAATACAGAGTGACGAATCAAACACTGGAAACCCGTACTCTGGTCATGAAGCCAATACATTATGTGACGCAAAATACCAGTGGTACTGGTGCATGTGGCAATCCATTTACTCTGGCACCAAAAGAATCCTGTTTGTTAACACTGGATATCAAAGCCAGCGATCTTCGCGGGATCATTTCAGGGGGCCCTGAAGTATGCAAAACCCAGGATTCAGACAACATCACCCCGGATCCATTTCTTTGTTCCAGACCAGGCTTTGCCAGCACGCTGCAGATAGATATTTTCAGGGAGGCTCTTGCGCTCAGTCCAACTACCCTGACCTTGACCGCAGATGGTGAATCACAACAAATCACCGTAACCAACCAGTTGAAACAACGCACCGCAACCAATATTTCAGCGGATTTTTCGCATACCCCCCTTGATGGCAGGGTTTTGCAAGATGCCAGTAAATGCAAAAATCTTGCACCAGGGCAATCATGCAACCTGATTTTCACACCAAAATCGGACGCGATTACCCTGGCGTCATTCCCGATTTCGGCATCAAATATATTGAGACCTTCCATCGCCTCCATACAGGTTGTTGATCCTGGCAAGGCTGAAATTACAGTCTCCCCTGGCCAATTAATCCTGCAAGCGCCTGGTGGAACCGGTACATATACGGTAACCAATCACTCGGACTTTGCCGCCAATGGCGTAACTGCAACACTTCCCGCTTCACTAACAAGTGCAGGCGTTACACCATCCACCAACACATGCAGTGGTTCGATTGCTCCCGGAGGTACCTGCGCATTAACCTTTACAGCCGGAACGGACGCTGCCGGTTCAGATACTGTAACATTTCAGGGTAGCAATACCTCTATAACCACTGCGTCCATGGCCGTTAATGGCTCAGCCACCCTCAGTCTCTCCGGTTCACCACTGGCATTGCAGGCCGGTGGAAATCCTGGCTCCATAATGGTTACCAATACCGGTTTACTTCCGGTAGATAATATTTCAGCCAGTTTCATCGGCACGCCACTCAGTGGAGCCGTCAGTCCCGCTGGCAATACCTGCACACCCAGCCTTGCTGCCGGTGCAAGTTGCACACTAACCTTTTCCCCGGGTGCCACAGCGGTTGTCCAGCCAGCAACATTTCCTGTTTCAGGCACCATTTCGGGTTCAAACGAACCCACCTCCGTACAGGGAACCATGTCAATCGGGATTTATGCCTATATCTCGTTTACAACCAAATCCAGTGCAGGATGGCTGTGTCCCATTCAACCCGATGGAACCATCACAACTTGCAAGGACGGAAAAGCCAACACGACCACAAACAACGTACCCTTTGCCAATCCGGCAGCACTAGCGATCAACAGCACCAACACCATCGCCTATTTTACCAACCAGTTTACCAATACATCAGCCACAAACTCGCTCACCTTGTGCCCGATTAACCCTGATGGTTCGCTGGGGATTTGCTATGGCTCAGGCAATACTGGTGTTCCATTTAACGGGCCGTTGGGTATTGCATTAAATACGGCCGGAACATATGCGTATATTGGCAATTTCTCAAATAACCAAACGACTAATGTTGTTTCATTATGCCCGGTTACCTCAAGTGGAAAGTTTGGCGCATGTGCATTTACCGGGACCCTCCCGGCCGCCAGCGCAGTTAGCGGTGTTGCATTGCATACGTTTGCTTCACCCACCAACACACTGGCTTACCTGACCCAGGATAATATCAATTTTGTTCGTTTATGTTCTGTCAGCGGTTTGGATGGAACATTGAGTGGCTGTACCGACTCCGGGGCAGGATCTGGAGGCGGTGGTACCTTTAATTCACCCCAGGCAATTGCTATTAACCCGGCTGGTACATGGGCTTATGTTGCGAACAGGAGTGGGGCCAGTGTGACAAGGTGCCAGGTCAGTGCTACCGGAACGCTAGGCTCCTGTTCCTATACTGGTGGTTCCTTTTGTGGCCCATCAGGAA
>CAZDYY010000268.1:0-665 GCA_964509745.1 uncultured Legionella sp.
TCAGTGGTCAGCACGCCAAATATGACCGGCGTTTCAAATTCCAGCGTTACACGCTGACACCCCTCACTGACCTGCTGACACACATAATCATAGTGTGTGGTTTCACCACGAATCACGGCTCCAAGGGCTATGATCGCTGCATACTGATTTTTTTTTGCCAGTCGTTTGGCAATGAGCGGGATTTCTACCGCACCGGGGACTTCGACTACGGTAATATCATCCGGTTTAAAGCCCTTTTCATGTAAACGACGCATTGCACCCGCCAAAAGCTCCCCGGTAACGTCCTGATTAAACTGGCTGACGATAATTGCAACAGGGAATGAAATCTGTTTGTCTATTGCGGGTTTAATGTGTGGCATTATTTAACCTCCAGAAAATGTCCCAGCTTTTCCTTTTTTGTTTTCAAATAGGTTTGATTGTCTTTTGTTGCCGGAACCAGCAACGGGATGCGTTCGCTGACTTTAATCCCATACTGTGTAAGGGCTTCCACTTTATGCGGGTTGTTGGTTAACAGCCGGACATCACTAATACCCATATGTTTCAGGATTTGAAATGCAATGCCATAATTGCGGCTATCCACAGGCAAACCAAGCTCGACATTGGCATCCACCGTATCAAATCCTTCATCCTGGAGGGCATAGGCTTTCAGTTTGTTGGTCAGGCCA
>CAZDYY010000268.1:675-2600 GCA_964509745.1 uncultured Legionella sp.
CAAATAAATCAATACACCGCCTTCGGCTGAAATTAACGCCAGAGACTGCTCCAGTTGCGAACCACAATCGCATTTGCAGGATCCAAATACATCACCCGTAATGCATTCAGAATGAATACGAACCAGAGGGGGCTTGCCAGTATCCAGTGAAGGTCTTGACAGTGAAAAATGCTCGGAATCATCGATTTGGTTGGCAAATACGGTCATGGTGAATTCGACATGCTTTTGCAAGGGCAATCGCGTAATTGCTGTTGGCTCTACCAGATTTTCATTACGAATACGATAATCAATCAAATCATTAATCGTTGCGATGGAAATACCATGTTCCCGGGAAAATTCAATCAATTGTTCACGGCGACTCATGGTGCCATCTTCGTTGATGATTTCACAAATGACTGCGGCAGGGGTCAAACCGGCAAGCCGAACCAAATCCACACTACCCTCCGTTTGACCTGCCCGTTTTAAAACACCGCCAGGGTGAGCCCGCAAGGGAAAAATATGCCCGGGAGAAATAATATCAGCAGGCTTGCTGTCAGGATGAATGGCAACCTGTATGGTGTGTGCGCGATCTTTCGCCGAGATACCGGTTGAAACACCGGCGGCTGCCTCAATGGATACCGTGAATGCCGTGCCATACGGTGAGCGATTGCAGCTGGTCATCATGGGAAGATTTAATTTTTCAATCAGGCTGGCTCCCATGGGCAGGCAAATCAGGCCGCGTCCATATCGTGCCATAAAATTGATGGATTGGGCCGTAACGTGTTCTGCGGCAATCACCAGATCACCTTCATTTTCACGGCCTTCATCATCCACAAGAATCACCATACGACCCTGTTTGAGGTCACTGATGGCTTGCTCAATGGTGATAAAATGTTTAGTCATGTGTTAAAACCTCTAAATTCAAACGATCACCAGAGTGCCGCTGGCATGGTATGGTACCACAAGAACTGGCAATATCCTTCCCTTGAGTTGCAATCATTCCGGTAAATAACCCTCTTTATGCCAGTCAAACTGCGCAATCATATTATCGCCCATCGCCTGCCAGGACAAATCATGCGGTCTGGCATATATATCACTGGCCTGCCATGCCGGGGTCGCATGTTTCCCCAGAACTTTGGGAACAAGATACACATAAGTCCGGTTTACCAAACCCTCTTCGTGCAATGCACCAAACAATTGCCCTCCGGCTTCCACCCACACATCGTGATACCCGAGGCTTCCCAGATGATCAATCACTGCATTCAAGTCTGTCATGGCAAAATACGTACAGTTTGGGTGAGCCTCAGGAACAAGTCCGGGAGTATGATACACAATACAATGACGGGCAGATTTATATACTGCTGCATGGCGATTGAGCGTTAACTGACGGTCAATGATGGCTACAGGTTTAGCGTGCTCCTGTCCTTCCGGGCGGGCGTTTAGCAAAGGATCATCCTGATTGATTGTTCTGGCCGTTGTCAGAATAATATCACAGTGAAGCCGGTGTTTATGGGTAAATTCAGCACATAAGGCATTGGACACTGTTAGCCGTTTGCCTTGCGGTCCAGCTATCATGCCATCAAAGCTTTGTGCAATTTTTGCTGTTACCCACGGTTTCCCGGTGAGAGTCCAGTGACGATAGCTTTGGTAAAATTGATCAACTTCCGGCAAAGGAAAATGCACCACATCAATCCCCTGCTCTGTTAACACAGCAGTCGTATTATTGGCGCTCACCACCGGATTGGGATCGTTACTGGCAAACACGACCTGTTTAACGCCATGCCTGATAATGGCATCAACACAGGGAGGTGTTCTACCCCAGTGATTGCATGGTTCCAGCGTGACATATATAGTGACATCAGGGCAATGTTCCGGTAACTGTGCGAGTAATAATGCCTCTGCATGGGGGGTGCCTGCTCCATGATGCCAGGATTGTGCTATAATTT
>CAZDYY010000268.1:2610-3425 GCA_964509745.1 uncultured Legionella sp.
CTATCGCACCGACGGCAGGATTGGGCGCACAAATACCACGCCCTTGCCAGGCTTGTTCAAGGGCAGCAAGCATAAATTGTCGGTGCATTGTTAAACCACGCATTTAACTATGTGCGTAGAATAACAAATTATTCAATTTTTGAGTAGGCCTTATGACCTTGTTAATTAACACAAATCGAATAAAGCGCGGTCTGATATCTGTGGCCATGAGTATTCTGTTGTTACTGCCTGGGCAACCCCGGGCATTTTCAGCCTGGTCAAACAGTGATATGGATGAACTGGAAAAGGAGTTTGTTCAACAAATCAATCAATCCAGCAGCGTCATCCGTATCCCTCTGGCAAATCAATACATCAATCATCTGGGACAGCGACTGGCGTTGTACGGCAAGTTGCAGCCGCCCGTTTTTTTTCTGGTAAAATCAAATGAAATCAATGCGTTTGCAGGTCCTGGTGGTTATATTGGCGTGAACTCACAGCTCATATTAGCCTCTGATAATGAAAGCGAACTCGCAGCGGTCATGGCGCATGAAATGGCACACGTTCGCCAGCATCACTTGTATCGCATGATCGAACATGAAAAGCAAATGCACATACCCATGCTGGCCAGTTTGCTCGCATCCATTGCACTTGGTGTCGTAAACCCGGTACTGGGCAGCGGAGCCCTGATGGGTTCACTTACCGGTTTTGCGCAAGATAATATCAATTTTGTGCGCTCAAATGAAAAAGAAGCTGACCGCATTGGAATTGACATGCTGATCAAATCCGGACTGGATCCGCGCGGCATGGCTGGATTTTTCAAAAAAATGCAGCAAAAT
>CAZDYY010000269.1:0-3414 GCA_964509745.1 uncultured Legionella sp.
ATCAGATGAAAGTTTTGAGAAAATGCTGGAGAAATATTTACTGGTGGATAAACGGTTCCATACCAGTAAAGTGCGTTTGTATTCGCCTTGCTTGCCAGAATTTTTAACCTTCCCAAAGTATGAAGCATTGCGGTCATACAGACAACGTTTCATGATTAATCCCGAGCGTTTTTCGTATGAGCAAAATGTTCATTCAGATTTGGGAAAAAAATTCAATTTGTGTCAGGTAACCAAAGATAACATAGAGTTAATAGACAACCGTTTTAATATGATAACGAGATTCTGGAGAAATTCGTCTGATTTTATTAATAAAGCAAATGCAATTGTTGTACTCTGCAACGAAGAACCTGCCTCGATATGTTATTCCGCAGCCATGGCTGATAATCGTCAGGAAATAGATGTTCTTACATTGCCAGAATTCAGGAATTTGGGACTGGCTAAATTTGTAGTACAATGTTTTATTCAACAAAGCTTCGATTTATCATTGTCCCCACTGTGGGATTGTTTTACAAATAACGCCGGATCAATGATGCTTTGCAAGTCAGTTGGTTTTGTTGCTCTCAATGAGCCCTACCAGTTTTTTACCATCAGTAAAGAATAAATATGAGCAAATATCCTTACAATTTAGGCCTGTCTTTTTCAGATGTCATAATAACCCATTCTCATCGCCCTGCATTGTGCTACCCTGGGACGCAATACAGCTATGAGGATTTATTCCAGTGGGTTGAAGGTTTGGGCGTTTTATTGATTTCAAATGGGCTGAAGCATGGAGATGTGATTGCGATTGGCAATGATAAATCGCCATTAAGCTATGCGCTTATGCTTGCAGCATTGCGATTGGGTATTGCCTATGTGAACATTGATGTTGCTTCACCATTGACCAGAAACCAGCATATTCTCGCTGTCAGCCAGCCCGCACTGCTATTTTTCGATGATAGTTTGCATGAGCAGGGGATGCAGCTTTTAGCAGAAACGTGTGCTTGCAAAAGTATAAAATTAGTACCAGAGACCATTCCATCCGTTTCAGAATTTGATCGTGATGAGCAGCAGCGACTGATGATACAGGTGGACGGTGCGTCCATAGCCTATATCATGTTTACTTCAGGATCAACCGGCGTACCTAAAGGGGTGGCGGTCACTCACCAGAATGTTCTTCATTTTATCGCCTGGAGTCAGGAATATTTCCAGATTAATGCTCAGGATAATTTTGCCAATTTGAGTCCTATGTATTTTGACAATTCTGTATTTGATTTTTATGCAGGATTATTCTCTGGAGCTGCTTTAAGCCCTGTTTCCCGAAAATTGTTAACCAGTCCTTACGAATTGGTTACTCACGTGGAAAAAATGAAATGCAGCATCTGGTTTTCTGTGCCGTCCTTGTTGATTTATTTAATGTCCATGAAGGCACTTCACAGGGATGCTTTGCCAGAGTTGCGCCAGATTGTTTTTGGAGGAGAAGGCTATCCCAAGCCAGAGCTGAAAAAACTGTATGATGTATTTGCAAAACAGGCAAGGTTAGTCAATGTTTATGGGCCGACTGAGTGCACCTGTATTTGCAGTGCATACCCCGTCAGTGAAGACGACTTCCAGGACATGAGTGGACTTCCTCCTTTGGGAGTCCTGAATCAAAATTTTGATTACCGTATTCTGGACGATCAAGAACGGGATGCAGACAGCGGAGAGCTGTGTCTTATTGGTCCGAATGTGGCAGCAGGGTATTTTAATGATGTTGAGCGAAGTGCGGCTTCGTTTATTGTGCTTACAGAGTCTCAACGGTTTATGAAACGAATGTACAAAACCGGGGATCTGGTGCAAGAAAAACAGGGGATACTTTATTTTATCGCCCGCAAGGACAATCAGGTGAAACATATGGGGTATCGTATTGAGCTGGAAGAAATAGAGCATGCATTGATAAAATTTCCCCAGGTTCATCAAGCCGCCGTTATTTATCATAGGACAAATTCAGCTTATGGAAAACTGATTGGATTTGTTGCAAGTCCAGATGATATTACGGAACAGTCGGTATTAAACCAGTTGGCTGAATTTTTGCCGGAGTATATGATTCCAAGCCGTATTGTGATTAGGCCAGAATTGCCCAAAAATCCTAACGGGAAGGTTGACAGGCAGCAACTTCGTATGCTGGCCATGGCTTGAAAATGAAAGCATTTATGTCGAAATTTCCTGTTGTCTTGCAAATGATTCGCTATGGTGTAGTGGGGGTGTTGAGCAATTTGTCGGGATATTCAATATATATTCTGGTTACTTTTATGGGGCTTGATCCAAAAATTGCAGTTACTATTTTTTATCCAGTAGGGGCAACAATAGCTTATTTTAGCCATTCAAAATACTCATTCACATATAAAGGCCGGGGGATTCGGCCTGCATTCAGGTATATCATCGCACATTTTGTTGGTTATAGTGTGAATTTTATCCTGTTATTGGTATTTTCAGACAAGCTCGGGTTGCCTCACCAGGTTGTTCAGGCCGCAGCGATTTTTATTGTTGCCGGCGTGTTGTTTTTGATGTTCAGGTATTATGTATTTTCTCCTTGCGACAAGAGGACTGTATGAAAAAATGTTTGATGAGCAATACATTGTATAGTTCAGCGGAAAGTTTTTGTCCGGCATGTGGCGAATGTTGTAAAATGCTGGATGGGTTTCCTGCGTATGCCCCGGCCCTTGTGCAAGAAGGTTCGGGATTTAGATCGACATATTTTGCTGAACTGGCAGAGCTTGAAGCAAAAAACTTCTGGTTCCGGGCGCGAAACCGGCTGATTATTCAGGCGCTGGGTCGATATTGTCCGGGGATTAAGTCCTTTCTTGAAATTGGTTGTGGCACAGGGTTCGTACTTGCCGGTATTGCCAAATTTTATCCAGATACCATGATATATGGTAGTGAGCTGTTTACACAAGGATTGGCATTTGCAGACAGTCGGTTACCCCGGGCAAAATTGATGCAAATGGATGCAAGACAAATTCCGTTTGTTGATGAGTTTGACAGTATTGGTGCATTTGATGTTCTGGAGCATATTGAAGAAGATCAGCTTGTGCTGGGGCAAATTCATCAAGCCTTGAAACCTCGGGGAATAGTTGTTCTTACTGTGCCGCAACATATGTGGTTATGGAGTTCAGTTGATGAATATGCCTGCCACGTACGTCGATATAGTGCAGGAGAACTTGAAACCAAACTTAAAGCAGCAGGTTTTGAAGTGTTGCGTAGTACTTCTTTTGTAACCAGCTTGTTGCCTGCAATGTTTTTATCCCGTTTCATGCAAAGATTTTCATCTGGTTCAAGCAGCAAGCCAACGGCAGGCCTCGAGATTTCATCCGGGCTTAATTATTTGTTTGAAAAAATGTTAAATGCAGAAATCAGCTGTATCCGGATGGGAATAAATCTACCTCTGGGTGGCTCAAG
>CAZDYY010000270.1:0-3398 GCA_964509745.1 uncultured Legionella sp.
TATATTTTTTTAAATTATGAAAATAATAAATTTTTATATTTATTTTAGGATCTATTATTATTTTACAAGAAAAATCCATAAAAATTAAACGCATTAAAAGTGATTTTGATTGCTCATCATTAAAACTAATAATTAATTCATTATTTTTATTTTTTAAATTTTTAAATAAATTAATAAATAATTGTTTATTATTATTATAAGCTTCATCTATTTCAAAATTATTTTCTTCGCTATTTTCTAATAAATTTATAGAATATTTGTAATTATTATTAAGATTTAAATCAAATTTACAAAACATAGTTAAAAAATATAATAAAAAATTAAAAAGTATGTGTGTATCCTCAATATTAAATTTAATTTTTATAAATTTAAAATTCTCTCAATCCTTTTCTAATTCAAAAGATTCTTTTTGAAATGCAATTTCTGTTTGTTCAACATATCCTAAATAAAAACTTCAAATAGTATCATATATAAAATTTAGTTGCTCTTCATCAAAATTTAAATTTAGTTCATTTAAAACATATTTTTTTTTTGATAAATCAGATTTTAATTTTTCAAAATCAAACATAATAGTTTAAGAAAGGAATCAAACCTTTTTTTATAATATCATTATTGTGTTATCAATACACTACATAAACTTAATATATATATATATATATATAGGCCACTTTAAAGAGTCGAACTTTATAGTAATGGGAAATGAGCCCACACCGGAACCGTCCAAGCGGCTATAATTATAATTAAAATTTACTGGATTTGCACCTTCTTTGATAATTTATTCTAAAATTTTCAATTTTATATATTAATAAAACTTGTAATATTAGCTCACCACTATATTACTCTCAATTGAGTTTATTAAAATAATTACTATGATGTTTCACTTCATTATTTTATTTTTAATCTATTAATTTCAAATAAATAAATATATCAATATATTATTTACTAAATAGATATCATAAATTTGTTTACGAAAAAAATTTAAATTCTAGGCATCCTTCTAATGCTTATTTATTTTTACTACAAATAAAAATAAAAATTTACTTATGACCGGGGTCGAACCGGCACTCCGTAGGAATGAGATTTTAAGTCCCACGCGTCTACCTATTCCGCCACATAAGTTAATAAAACCAAACTGTAGTAAAATATTAAATTATAAGTATAAAAATAGTCATTAGTTATAACTTCACTTATTATTATACTTAAATAATATAGTCTTTAAAAAATTTATTAGAAAATAATATAAGTAAAATTCTTGCTTATATATAATTCAGCAATTATTTCGTTTAATGTAGCTTAAAAACCGTACTTTTATTTATTAAAGTAATTTACAAACCAGTGATTAAATTTTCCTAGTCCTCTCGTACTAAAGTTAATTCTTATTTATTTTCTTTTAATTACAACAGATAGGGACCAAACTGTCTCACGACGTTTTAAACCCAGCTCACGTACCACTTTAACCGGCGAACAGCCGGACCCTTGATAGATTGTCCACCATCAGGATGTGATGAGCCGACATCGAGGTGCCAAACGAGTTTATTAATAAGAACTCTCAAAACTCATAAGCCTGTTATCCCTAGCGTACCTTTTATTCGTTGATCGATATATTTTCTACTAAATTATATCGGGTCAATATGATAGACTTATATCCTTAGAATACTTGTTTGTACTCTAATCAAATCTAGTAAATTCATTTTAATATTGATTTTAATTAAAATAAAATACCCCAGATCTTTATACTCCTCCGTTACTTTTTAGGAGGAGACCGCCCCAGTCAAACTGTCTTTCTATAATATAAATAATTATATATTATATTAAATTTATTTTTAATTTTTTAATATATTTAAGTAGTTTTCCATTTTTAGTATAAACCTCCTACTTGTCTAGTTAAATATAAAAAAAAATTAATTATAGATAACAGTAAAGGTGCATAGGGTCTTCCCGTCTAGTTGTAATATTGTCGCATCTTCACGGAAATTTCAATTTCGTAGAGCTAGTATTGGAGACAGCAGAGCAGTCGTTACACCATTCATGCAGGACGGAACTTACCCGCCAAGGAATTTTGCTACCTTAGGACCGTCAGGGTTACGGCCGCCGTTTACTGGGGTTTGGAATTTTAGCTAATACCAAAATTATTTCACCTTGCAGCACCGGGCAGGTGTCAGATTTTATACATCATATTTAAATTTTGCAAAATCTTATGTTTTTATTAAACAGTCGCTACTCTCTCTCTTTTGTTGCTTAAAGCCCTCTTTCTCCCGAAGTTACAGAGTTAATTTGCCTAGTTCCTTCAATACTATTTACTCCTTCGCCATTATATTTTCTACTTATACACTTGTGTTAGAGTTAGTACGATTTTAATTTAAATATAAACATTTCCAGCTACTAATTCGCTTAATTTTATATATTTTATAAAATTTCATAAAATATATAAAGTAAATTATTAAGTATTTTATATTTAATTTTCATTGATAAAAATAAATTTTTAAATCTTAGAAATCGACTTACACTAAATAAGATTATCAAATTTAGTAACCCTTGTATATTAGGCGATAATGATTCTCACATTATGTCTACTACTCATGCTAGCATTATCTATATTGATAAAATTTAAAACTTCACAATTTTATTTATTTATACAAAATGTTCCACTACCATCTTTCGATTTATCAATTCGGTAAGTAAAAATTATTCTAGTTTCATTTATGAATGTTTATGTATTTATTATTTTTTAGCAATAATATACTTAATATTAAGCTTTTACGCTTTTTTAAAATGATGGCTGCTTCCAAGCCTACATCTTATTAGTACTAACAAAAACAATCTCCAAAATTATTTACTTTTATAGACCTTATTGTTTAATCTGAGCTGTTTCTCTCTTGACTATAAACCTTAGCGCTAATAGTCTGATTAATATTTTTAAAAAAACTAATTATTATATACTAATTTTATAATTAACATATTAATTATAGATATAGTTATTTAAACCTAATTTTTTATTAAAATATCACCCTACTTAAATAGGTTTCGTGGAAAACCAGCTATAACTAAGTTTGATAAGCCTTTCACCCCTAATTACAATTTATCCCAAAATTTTGCAACATTTAAGAGTTCGATCCTCAGGTATAAATACCCTTAATCTAATCATAATTAGATCACTTAGCTTCGGGTCTTATATACTTAACTATTTTTTTATCAATTCGTAACTTTATTATTATAAATTACTCGCTAAATATATAAACTCGCTAGCCCATTATGCAAAAGGTACGTTAAAACAAAAAAGCTTTAACTGTATTTTAGCATTAAATTTTAGGTTCTTTTAAAATATTATAAAATCTTTTCACCTTTCCCTCGCGGTACTATTTACTATAGAATTTAAATTTTTTAAGTTTTAGAGGTAG
>CAZDYY010000271.1:0-3394 GCA_964509745.1 uncultured Legionella sp.
TGCTGCATTGTGTTTACCCTCAACGACCTGGCCAATGTGCTTTTCAGCTTCATCGAGGCTGACACCACGACCTATCTGAAGACCAAAGCGACGGTTGCGGGATTGATCATCGGTGCAGGTCAGGACCAGATCACCCATGCCGGCCAGTCCCATAAAAGTTTCATGTTGTGCTCCCATTCTTATCCCGAGGCGAGACATTTCAGCCAGCCCGCGCGTGATCAGAGCGGCCTTTGCATTGGCGCCATACTGGAGTCCATCACTGATGCCGCATGCAATAGCAAGGACATTTTTTACGGCTCCACATAATTGTACACCGGTAAAATCACTGGATAGATAAACACGCAAGTTGTTATGGTGCAGTATGGATTGCATGGATTTCATGTAGACAGGACTGTTGCCTGCGATAACGATTGCTGTTGGCAGTGCATGTGCAACCTCGCGGGCAAAAGATGGGCCGGAAATGACGGCCACAGGCATTGATTCACCCCATTTTTTGTAAACCAGCTGGCTTAACAAGGAGTGTGTAACAGGATCGATCCCTTTGGTTAACCATGATAGCGCCGCAGGCCGGGTATTAAATTGAGACAGCAAACCGGCAAAAGCATGCGACGGGACGGCAATAATGACGTGCTTTGATTCTTTTATACAGGTATCCAGATCGCCTGAAGGGATTAATGTAGAGGGGAACTGAATATCAGGCAGATAGCGCTGGTTACGATGTTGTTCAGACATTTCACGGACATGTTGCGGGGTATGTCCCCACAACATGACACGATGGCCTACGTTTGCCAGATGAACAGCAACGGCTGTTCCCCATGATCCGGCACCAAGTATGGCAATCGACGTGGTTTTCATCGGTTAGTGCGTCGTTTCAGCGTCTTTGGCTGCTTTCGACTTCTTTTTTTCTTCCATCTGTTGCATATATAACGCATCAAAGTTAATTGGCGCGAGCACCAGTTGCGGGAAGCTGCCGCGAATTACTTCAGAAGTGATTGCTTCACGGGCATACGGGAACAGGATACCCGGGCAAAAACTTCCCAGCAAATGGTCCAGTTGTTCGGGAGCCGGACCTTGAATTGTAAAGATTCCACCTTGTTGCGCTTCGACTAAAAATGCAGTTGAGCCCTGATTTTTTACCGTCGCTGTGACAGTCAATGCCACTTCGTAAACACCATCATCCAGTTTTGTGTGCTGGGTGTTGATGTCAAGTGATAACTCTGGTTCCCATTTTTGCTGGAATATTGCCGGCGTATTGGTGGTTTCAAATGATAAATTTTTGATGTAGATACGCTGAATCATAAATTGTGCTTCAGAGCCTTGTTGTTCATTTTGGGCTTGTTCAGTCATGACGGGTCCTGTTCTCTTAAAAGTTTATCCAATTGCCCTGTCTGGTTAAGGGCATACATATCATCGTAACCACCTATACCGTGGTCATTAATGAAAATTTGCGGTACCGTTCGCCGGTTACTTCTGGCGATCATTTCTTCACGTTTTTCCGGGTACTCATCAATCCGGATCTCAGTATACACAATGCCTTTGGTTTCCAGCAAACGTTTTGCATGCACACAATATGCACAATGACTTGCTGTATAAATTTCAACTTTAGCCATGATTATTTACCTTTGACCAAAGGAAGATTATCTGTCTGCCATGTTGCAATTCCGCCCGCCAGAACCATGGGTTTGCTGAAGCCCTGGTGACGCAATTTAACGGCTAGTGGTGCTGATTGCAATCCCCGTGCGCAAACCAGAATGACAGGTTTGTCCTTGTATTTGTCCATTCGTTGCAGGTTAAAATCCTCGACAGATGCGCGAATCGAGTCAATGATATGACCTGCGCGGAATGCCTCGACATCCCTCAAGTCAATCACAACGGCGTTTTCATGGTTGATCATGTCAACTGCAGCAGCGGTAGTCAGTTCCTTTCCCCTGGTTTTCATTGATATTAATTCATTGACTAAAATGCTGGCCAGTACAATGATCAATGCCACACAAAGCGGCCAATGATTGGTTGCAAACTGAATTAACTGTTCCATAATAAGCCTTGTTTTGGGTGCGAATTTACGGAATTATCCCAGATTGGCTGGATAACGCAAGGGATGGTATACAGCTATCTCTGTGAAAGACCTTGAGGCTGTATTTCTGCCATGTTGAATGTGAAAGAAGTGGCGAGATTTTTTTAACAGACCTGTCGATTTTTACTTGAATTTAGGTTAAAGTAGCAACAAAAATTATGAGGTGGATATGGGTATGATTAGAAGTCTCAGAGGAATGTTCTCCAATGACTTGTCAATTGACTTGGGAACCGCAAATACCCTGATTTATGTCAGGGACAAGGGAATTGTACTCAACGAGCCCTCTGTCGTTGCACTGCGCAATGAATCAGGGCAAAAAAGGGTTGCGGCTGTTGGACTTGAAGCCAAGCGCATGCTGGGCAGAACACCTGGAAATATCAATGCGATTCGCCCCATGAAAGATGGCGTGATTGCCGATTTTTTTGTTACAGAAAAAATGTTGCAGCACTTTATTCACAAAGTGCATGAAAACCGATTTTTACGTCCCAGTCCACGTGTACTGGTTTGTGTTCCCTGTGGGTCTACCCAGGTTGAACGACGTGCCATTCGTGAGTCAGCCATGGGTGCCGGTGCTCGCGAGGTCTTTTTGATTGAAGAACCAATGGCCGCTGCGCTTGGATCAGGAATGCCTGTGGAAGAAGCCAGTGGATCAATGGTTGTTGATATCGGCGGAGGCACGACTGAAGTCGCAATTATTTCCTTAAGTGGCATTGTGTATCATCAGTCAGTTCGTATTGGTGGTGATAAATTTGACGATGCGATTGTATCCTATGTACGACGCAACTATGGCACATTGATTGGTGAGACTACTGCAGAACGCATCAAGCATGAAATTGGTTCGGCATACCCCAGTCGCGATTTGTTTGAAATTGAAGTGCGGGGCAGAAATCTGGCTGAAGGTATTCCCCGAAGCTTTACCCTGACCAGTGCTGAAATTCTGGAAGCATTGCAAGAGCCTTTGTCCGGAATTGTGGGTGCTGTCAGAGCGGCGCTTGAGCTGGCTCCTCCCAAACTTGCTGCTGATATTGCCGAGCGGGGCATGGTGTTAACCGGTGGCGGAGCCCTGTTGAAAAACATGGATACCTTGCTGATGGAAGAAACGGGACTGCCGGTGCTTGTGGCAGAAGATCCATTGACGTGTGTTGCCCGAGGCGGCGGCAAGGCACTGGAAACCATGGACTTGCGTGGCGGTGATTTTCTCTCAACTGAATAGTACTCAAAACAGACTGTTTGCCAGACGCAATCACTCATTTTCAGGATTTGTGATTGCAATTGCAATGTCTTTGAGTTTAATGGTAGCCGACTTTCATTACCATTCAC
>CAZDYY010000272.1:0-3393 GCA_964509745.1 uncultured Legionella sp.
CCATCAATGGTTCTGTCTCGCCGGTTGATGATTCCGATGGGCCTGACTGTTCCAGCGCTCTCATTGCCGCCTCGATTTGGTCTTCGGCGCTCAAGGTCTGATTGTCTTGTTGGTTCATGGTTTTTCTCCGTCATTGGGGTTTGTATTAGGTCTTGGCGGCGCTGCTCAAGGGCTGCGTCGTCAAAGGTGATGTTAAGTTGTAAACTTGCGGCTGTTTTTGCAATTTGTTCTCTGAACTGATCACTGCCATTAACAGTGATGCATTCGCCATAACGCTGTATCGCCATGTGCAGTGCGGCCTCCAGGCCTTCTTGAGATGAGCCTCGGGAAATTTTGAAAAAATCGCCATCATCCCTGATTGCACACGCACCGACGCTGTAGATAATGGTTCCCGTTTTCGTGATGTTGTCATGAGAGATATCCGGCACCGGGTTTGTATTCAGCTTGTTGTCGCCGGTAATGATGTTGCCCTTCAGGTTCTGCCGTGCTTCGCGAGAACGCAAGACGGTGAGCGCGTCACGTTCGCCTTCTACGGCCTTTTGTTTGAGCCAGTCAGCCCATGCGCGTCGCTGATATTTTTCGTGAATAGCTTCGCGTTCTTTCAGGTATTGCTGATTGGCTTTTTCAATATCCGCCTTAAGGGTTTTGCTGGTCAATGCGTAAAGGGCTTTCTTGTTTACCCCGGCACCCTTAATCAATTTAATCGCAGCCCGCTTCAAGCGGCCGGTACGCATGGCGGACTCAATTAACCTGTTTTTTTGTGCACGAACACGCACGAGTTCGGCACTGCGTGACGTTCCAGCATTATTCTGCTCAGCTTTGTATTTTGCATATAACTCAACCGTGTTGAATTTTGTGTGAATGGGTTGGGTCGAATAGCGGTTGCCATTGTCCATGCTCATTTCTTCAAGCTGTCCGAGGCGATACAGTCGATGTTGACTGCGTGGTGGTGGCTTCTGCCCTACTCTGGAAACGCTTGGTTTTTTGAATGAATTTAGTTTTGACGCATGATTACTTCGAGCCTGGCTTTCAAATATTCCATAGCGCTGTTCCAGCTTAGTTTTGGAAAAATCGCGCGAAACAGAACTGGCCTTAACGCCTATCCCGGCACCATCGGTGATAATCAATCCCTGACCACGCTCGCGCAGCTCGAGACCATTATCCTGCATGACTTGATGTAGTTCCGACCAGCTTTCCGCACTTTGGATTTGCGTCATGCATTCACGTTTAATCCAGTTCAATAGACTTTCCACACCGGCGTGATGTTCCATGTCATCGGCTCTGTTTTCTGATCCAATCTTGTTGGGGATGTGATTGGTCTGTTGAAGACCGTGTTCGAATTCCAGTTTTATTGCAATGTCAGCCAGCTTTTTATACGCGAGAAAAGGCTCATGCAGCGTGTAATGAGTAGGATGAATTTTGTTGATGCCAACATGAATATGAAAATTATCCGTATCGTAATGGATGACACTAACCCGTTGATGATCACCATAACCAATGGATGCACAAACCCGGTCTTCAATGTCTTTAATGACCTCAGTTGATGGTGTCTCACCTGCAGGAAATGAAATTAACAAATGATAGGTTTTGTCGCCTTTCGCGCGCTGGTTCTGATGTTGGGTTGCTTCTATTTCATACGTGGCCCACGTCACGTCTTGGCTCTGGCAATTTGTAATGCGAATTTCGCCAACGCGCTCCTGTTTTCCCTGTTCGTTCGTCATGTATTGAATCAGGCCTGCGAAATTACTTTTCTTGATGGCCTTCATGGGGATGTGTCGGATGATCATAGTTTCTTTACTACATCGAGCATGGCGGCTTGGGTGGTTTGTATTCGGTCCAGTACGACGGTCATTGTCTCAGGTTTGATGTGTGCCACACGTTCATCGTTGGTTAGCCACATTTTCAAAAGCCCGCCTAAGCGACCCAAGTCGGCGTTTATTTTTGAAAGTTCGATGATGTGTTGTTTGTCGATGACGCCGTGGATTTCATAACCTAACGCTACTCGACGCAGGTATTCAGCAATCTTTAAACCGGCTTTGGCAGCATTCGTTTTGATGGCTTGTTCTTCATCTGGAAGCACTGGAACGCGCAGGTGTCGGCCGTGTTTTCGGGTTGGGGCCTTTTCTATTTCGGTCATGGCGACACCTTTGTTTTTGGTTTTTTGGTGGCTTTAAAACGGCGGCAGCCGTTGCCCTCGGCAGAGCAAGAACCCGTTTGAGCACCGTAGGTGCGACACGGGACAGTGAAGTAGATAGCCTGCTTGCAGGTTAGCTAACTTCACCTATCTTGCCCTACACTTCCAATCAATTAACGCCATAAAATGATACCACACGGCTTTCGATTTATCCCTGTTTTTATGGCTAAAAAGTCCGTTTAAAGAAAGAGATAGCGTGACCGGCAATAATCAGCCTATAATTGAACTCAACCGACTTTAATCGGTATGGAATTGACACTTAATTGAAGACTCGATGGGTATGAAATTGAAATGACGAAAACTTATTCCGAACAGCTTGGCGAATGGGTCAAGCAGAAAGAATCCACGCAACGAGACAAAAACCTGGTTGCATTCCTGGCCGTCCGTGATGATGTGAAGATGGCTGTAGAATCCGGTTATGCGGTCAAAACGATATGGACGAACATGCACGAATTAAAACGAATCGATTTCGGATATGATACGTTTTTAAATTACGTGAACCGTCAGATTCGTCGACCTCAGGAAAAAAAATCGGCGTCATCAACCGAACCAAAATCGGCAGCCACAACCTATAGCAACAACACCCCACCAAAAGTCGACGTAAATAAACCAGCAGAAAAAACGACAAAACAAAACACGCTACCTGAGTTCACGTTCAATCCTGTACCAAATCGAGAGGAATTAATTTAATGGCAAAAATACACGTGGTCTTGCAGGGGAAAGGTGGTGTGGGCAAGTCATACATTGCATCCATTCTTGCGCAGTACAAAATAAACAAAAGCCAAAAACCGCTTTGCATCGACACCGATTCAATCAATGCAACCTTCGCAAGCTACAAGGCTTTGAACGTGCAGCGATTCCCGGTAATAAATGGCAACACGGACTCATCTATCCTGGATGGCTTGATAGAAAAAATTGCTCAATCCAGTGATGATGTCATCATCGACAATGGCGCCAACTCATGCGTGCAGATGGCACGCTACCTCATCAGCAACCAGATGCAAGTTTCGCTTGCCGATTTGGGACATAAACTCGTGATTCATACGGTTATTACTGGCGGGCAAACTCTACTGGATACCGTCAGTGGTTTTTCACAGCTCGTCAGCCAGCTGTCCGATGATACCCTGATTGTGGTCTGGCTCAATCCATATTGGGGTCCGGTAGAGGATGCGGGAAAAACCTTCGAGCAAATGAAAGTC
>CAZDYY010000273.1:0-3384 GCA_964509745.1 uncultured Legionella sp.
TATTGGTTTGTTGCTGAATGATATAATCAACCTCCGCGGATGACGTCTTTTCCTCTCGCATCCAATAATACAGGGCAGGCTCCATATAGGGTGGTTCAAGCGTGCGTAATAGTTGTCCTGTAATTTGCTCGGCAATTGCTCCATGATTAACAAACAACAAGTCTTTAGTCTCCATCAGTTGATGCAATCTTAAACCCAGTAAACTGTTTGCAAGCCCCACGTCCAGAAAAATCATTTTAAAATAATTGCTTTTTACTTCAGCGGCGATTGGAATGCCGTTGGCAGAGCAGGCAGAAACCCTGGAGCATAGTTTCGATTTTGTCAGTAGGTCAAGCGCCTGTTTAAGCGGAGCCGAGGGTATGTCCTTATTGACATGACTGTATACAAATTTTCTGCCCAATAATTTGGGTATAGCCATGAGCACTTCTTCCAGGCGAGTAATATCCAGTTTTCCTGCATATTTGGAAAAATCATCACGATAAGTCGCCATTATGTCATAATGAATCTGCCCGACTTTTTCCGGTGATTTGTTTTCAACCCACGACTTTACTGCCGCAGGTAGTCCTCCAACAACCAGATAATCCTTAAAGATCATCATTAATTCTTGATGCAGTGGAGGAGGCATGTTTTTTGCATCATTTAATGTGCATGTTAGCAAAAATTCGCACAGTTTTTCATTTCCAATCGCTAACAAAAATTCTTCAAATGAGAGCGGTTCAATATGCAAGTAACCAATTCTTCCAACCGGCATGCTGTAAGGGTAGTCGGATAATGTAAATTCAAGCAGGGATCCTGCTGCTATGACTGGTAATTGTGGAAGATCCTCTGCAAACCAGCGTAGTTTGCTCAAGAGTTCAGGTGCGACTTGAATTTCATCCAGAAACAAGATGCAGTTTTCGCAGTTTATCTCATATCGTAATGCTGCCCCAAGATAGCGCAGTATAATATGAGGATCGTTATTGGTGAAGTAGTTTTTATATTCTGGATTTTTTTCAAAGTTTATTTCAATCAAGCGTTTGTTATTTATTTCGGCTAAATGACGAACCAGCCAAGTTTTCCCGACTTGGCGTGCACCCCTTACAACGAGTGGCTTGCGAGAAGTTGATTGCAACCAGTTTTGAAGAAATGTTAATACGCTTCTTTGCATGGTTTTATTCGCCTGATAATTATATGTAATGATTATATTGGGTAATTTTGGTGACGAAGTCAATGTTATCATGGGTAATAACTGCGACTATCTCAATAAAATAATGGGTAAATGTATCGATATGAAGCAGGGTAAGAAGGGCGAAGGATCGATTTATTCAGGCGATCCCTCGCAGCGTCAGGGGCTAGTGTCCCTGTTTTCCGTAGATTTCTTCCTTCAGATCCCGCTTGCGGCCGGCGAGAAACAGGAGATCGGTGGCTATCATCAGGGGGGCAATGAGCAGTTGTTGCAGGTTGTCTTTCAGGTCAGGACGTTTGCCCTCAAGGATGTAGCCGGTGAAGTACATTGCAGCGCCCAACACGGCTGTGACGAGAAAAAACCACAGGGTGAAGAGGGTTGGTGTCGGGGTGACGAATGCGTCGGCTATCCAGCAAAGCAATAGCAGAATGGGTGTGATGATGAGCGCCAGCAGCCAGTTCAGCCGTACATAATAGATGATCAGGGCGAGTGTGGTGATGTACGCCAGACTGACGCTGAAAATATCCGGCATGGCAATGTGCACGGCTGCCAGTATGCTCATCGCTGCCAGATATATCAGCAAAATGCCGATCATTTGCAGATAGCGATTCAGGGGTTTTTGATGGAATACAGCATACAATCGTGCTTGTTCAATAAACGTGGTCATGATGTCACTTCCTGTGTTGTTTATCCCATAACCAGCATAGCATGGTTTACGTAAAAATCGCCAGGTTGACACCTTGATATGATTCATTTATGGTTCTGATTGAAGAAGTTTTTTGATTATCCGAGGGATCCCATGCTTAAAATACGTCACCTTGTGGCACTCGGCTGTTGTTTGTCATCCGCAGCCATGGCATCAACCATTGAGTATATGCCGGATGAAGAGTGGGTTCCTGCAAAGTATTCGCTGTTATCGCGAGGCAAATCGTCGCCACCGAAGGCTGCTACGCAAAAGGTCTGGCGTCCGACGCATCCTGTCGGTGCGAAAAAGGTTGTACCTGTTGTGAAGCAAACTTATCCGCAAAAGACAACTATCCCGGCAAAAGACATGGCACTGGAAAAAGACGCGCCGGTGCAACGGGATATTCATCGCTGGTCTGCCACAGGCAGCATCGGGTATACCCAATTTCAGCAAGCCGGGGATGGCAGTGGCGGGGCGTTACTGGGGCGGTTTGCCATCGGGCGGGATTTTTATAATACAGAGAAAACCCGTTTCGGACTCGAGCTGGGTGTGCAAAACGGCAATCGCATGTCGATTGCTGCCTCGCAAGACACACTGGATGCCTTGGGAGGCTTGCCTGTCTGGACGACTGTAAAACCCATGGTGGATTTTCTGGCAACCTATCAGGTCGCTGTGCTGCATGAGAGTCCTGCGTTTGTGGTGTTGAAGGGTGGTGCGGCATACCGTCAATGGGAAGCAGAACGCCAGTCCATCAATAACCTGTCGCAAATTGCAGGCGAGATTCAGGCAGGTATCGGCGTGGCCGTTGTCGAGCGAGCTACGCTGAGTTTGCTGTATCAGGGGATTTACGGGGCAAATCCGGATTTTACGGTGAATACAACACCCAATCAGGAATTTAACGGCACAGGACATGTGTCGAATATTCCGGTTCAGAACGGGGTGCTGTTGAGTTTGAGTATTCTGCTGTAACGTCCTGCTACGCAAACACCGGAGCCAGAGACTTTGCTCTGTGTCTCTGACCCGGTGTGTGGTTAAAATTGGGCGATGGCCCGAACCTTTGGGGTAGTGGCTGTCATGGCTGTTGAGGAAGAGAGAGTAAATCCACCTGATCCATTGGGTGTTACAGTCCATGCATTGGTTTGGGCAGTAGAGCTGCTTGTACTTCCATTTGCGGTATTGACCTGGTTTGATGACCAGTATGCTGATGATGAACTGAGTGACTGGGTATTCGCCGTAATGCAATAAAGTCCGATGGCATCGTTTACCGTGACAAAATTTTTAGCCAAAAGCTGTAGTTCATAGACTGAAGGCAAATAATAATTACCATAGCAATTGTCAGGACTGAGCGGGCTGGTCGTGGACAAGTTGCATAGCGTACCAGCTGTATTTTGACCTGAATTTCCGAATGTGACAGGCGTGTTGGCGACATACGAATTCAAACTGGCCGCAGCTGCAGCGACGATCCGGGAAGTGTTCAGGCTATTCTGCACGGCAATAATTGCGGCTGTATTCATTATGCCACCGCCCACGCCAT
>CAZDYY010000274.1:0-3357 GCA_964509745.1 uncultured Legionella sp.
ATACGCGAGCGAAGCGACAAGTCAGGTATTGGTTTTTCAGCAGAGGTTAAAAAGAGCAAGGATCACAATGATAGCAGCAAAATGCTGGAGTCTCTCGAGTCTGATGATTTGGTGAAATATGGACTCATTCCTGAATTTGTTGGCCGTTTGCCTGTGGTTACAACTTTACATGAGCTGGATGAATCAGCCTTGATTGAAATTCTTACCAAGCCCAAGAATGCCCTGACCAAACAATTTCATGCCTTGTTTAAAATGGAAGGTTGTGAACTTGAGTTTCGTGAGGCAGCCTTGCATCTGATTGCCAAAAAAGCACTGTCACGGAAAATTGGTGCGCGTGGCTTGAGGGCAATCCTTGAAAATACCTTGCTGGATACCATGTATGAACTGCCTTCACTTGAAGGAGTGAGCAAGGTTATAATCGATGAAAATGCCATTAATGGAACAGGCGCCCCTGAATTGATTTATGAAGACAGGGATATGAAAAAAGTTGCGTCTGGCGGTGAATAAAGATACAGGGATAAATTAAAAGGGGTTTTTTATGTCGGATAAAAATGAGTTGGCACCAATTGATGTAGAGGCTCTGCCAGTTTTGCCAGTGCTTCCACTAAGGGATGTTGTTGTTTATCCACATATGGTAATCCCTTTGTTTGTTGGGCGGGAGAAATCGATTGCCGCCCTCGAAGCCGCCATGCTGGATAACAAGCAGATTTTTCTTGTTGCCCAGCGCAAGCCGGGTAATGATGATCCTCAATCCAGTGACCTGTTTAATTCAGGCACCATATCCACCTTGCTGCAATTATTAAGATTGCCTGATGGTACTGTCAAAGTCCTTGTTGAGGGTGAGAAACGCGCAGAAGTGGTGTCTTACTCAGTAGAAAAGGGATATATTTCCGCTTCCCTGAAGGCAAGTGAAGAAATCAGCCATGCCTTGAAAAAGCAGGAAATCGAGATCATGATGCGCTCGCTCATGTCCCAGTTTGAACAATACATTAAATTAAATAAAAAAATCCCTCCTGAAATTCTTGGATCGCTCGCAAGTATAGAGGAGCCTGGTCGTCTTGCTGATACGGTTGCGGCCCATTTAAGCCTCAAGGTGGAAGACAAACAGGAACTGCTTGAAACTCTGGATGTAGGTACCCGACTTGAACGGTTGATGGCGGCTATTGAAAATGAAATAGATTTGTTACAGGTTGAAAGGCGTGTCCGTGGTCGTGTGAAGCGACAAATGGAAAAAAGCCAGCGGGAATACTATCTTAACGAGCAAATCAAGGCCATTCAGAAAGAACTGGGTGAGCTGGGTGAGGAAGGCAGCGAAATTGACCAGCTGGAACGGTCAATTCATAAAGCAGGCATGCCTAAAGAAGCCAGGGAAAAAGCTCTGGCGGAGTTACACAAGTTAAAATTAATGCCACCGATGTCTGCAGAAGCAACAGTCGTTCGTAATTATCTCGACTGGATACTGAGCGTCCCCTGGAAAAAGCGCAATAAAATACAGTTCGATTTGACCAAGGCGGAGGCGATGCTTGACAAGGATCACTATGGTCTGGAAAAAGTCAAGGAACGTATTCTTGAGTATCTGGCGGTGCAAAAACGGGTGAAACGGTTAAAGGGTCCTATTCTCTGTCTGGTTGGTCCACCGGGTGTTGGAAAAACCTCGCTTGGACAATCCATTGCGAATGCTACAGGCAGAACATTTATCCGTATAGCTTTGGGCGGTGTTCGCGATGAAGCTGAAATTCGTGGTCACAGACGGACATACATCGGCTCCATGCCTGGAAAGATCATTCAGAAATTATGTAAAGCAGGGGTTAAAAATCCGCTTATCATGCTGGACGAAGTGGACAAGATGGCAATGGATTTCCGTGGTGATCCTGCCTCTGCATTGCTCGAGGTTCTGGATCCTGAACAAAATAATTCATTTAATGATCATTACCTTGAAGTGAACTATGACTTGAGTGATGTGATGTTCATTGCTACGGCCAATTCACTTGAAATACCGGCGCCACTTCTTGACAGAATGGAGGTGATTCGTTTACCAGGTTATACAGAGGATGAAAAGGTTAGTATTGCCAAAAATTATCTGGTCGGCAAACAGCAAAAATTAAATGGCTTGCAGAAAGAGGAAATTGAATTTTCTCAAGACGCCTTGCATGAAATTGTCCGTCATTATACGCGGGAAGCCGGAGTCAGGAATCTTGAACGTGATATTGCCACGATATGCAGAAAAGTAGTAAAAGATATTCTTACGCATAAACGGGTTAAAAAAATTAATATCACTCGCAAGAATATTGAAAAGTTTCTGGGTGTGAAAAAGTTCCGTTATGGTCTTGCCGAATCTGTTGATCAGGTTGGACAGGTAACAGGGCTTGCCTGGACCAGTGTTGGTGGCGAGCTGTTGACCATTGAGGCAGCAATGATGCCAGGCAAGGGGAAAACATTGCATACCGGTCATCTGGGTGAGGTGATGCAGGAATCCATCCATGCGGCAATGACTGTGGTTAGAAGCCATGTCAAAATGCTTCATCTGTCAGAAGATTTTTATGATAAAAATGATTTCCATGTCCATGTTCCAGAGGGTGCTACACCAAAAGATGGCCCCAGTGCCGGGATAGGGATGTGCACAGCACTTGTCTCAGTTATCACCAAAATTCCAGTTCGGGCGGATGTGGCCATGACGGGTGAAATTACCTTGCGCGGTCAGGTACTGCCGATTGGTGGTTTGAAGGAAAAGCTTCTTGCGGCTCACAGGGGTGGCGTCAAGCACGTTATTATTCCTGAAGAAAACAGAAAGGATTTGACTGAAATTCCAGAGAACGTCCTGAAAAAGTTGACCGTACACCCCATGAAGACCATTGAAGAGGTGCTGGAATTTGCATTACAGCGTAACCCTTTTGAGCTGCCTGCAGTCGAAGTAGCCCAAATTGCGCCGGTGAACATGTCTGTTAACAAAGAGTCTAAAAAAAATATGAAAAAAATTAAAAATAATGATTTACATGTCCGGGAATAAGGGGTATATTCTCCCTCGTTCCCCGCTACCGGTGGGAACCAGCGGTAAGTAGTCGCTTGACTCTGTAAGTTTAGTTTGGTTAAATCACTACGGAGTAAAGGAAGAATAAACTGCAAAGGGGAAATTATGAATAAGAGTGAATTGATTGAAGCAATTGCAAATGGTTCAGGTGTAACTAAAGCAGCAGCAAGCAAAGTGCTTGAAGTGTTTATGGCGACTGTTACTGATGTTCTTAAAAGTGGAGATCAACTTGTAATTCCAGGTTTTGGATCATTTTCAACAGGATTGCGTGCAGCGCGAACTGGCCGAAACCCGCAAACCGGTAAAGTAATTGAAATTAAAGCTTCAAG
>CAZDYY010000275.1:0-3355 GCA_964509745.1 uncultured Legionella sp.
CGAGTCGCTTTTTTTTTGCCATCTGGTATTAGTCCGTGAATCGCTTATACTTGTAGAAACCAAAACACAAAATAAGCGTCAATGAAATTTAGAATTTTTAATATTCTGTCGTGTATTGTCCTTCTGGGTGGTTGCGGCGGCCCCGATCGACAAACCTTTCAAGGTTATGTTGAGGGAGAGAATATCTATCTTGCCTCACCTTTCTCTGGTGCGCTGGTGGATGTACTGGTTGAGCGGGGCCAAAAGGTCAGGGCAGGCGAGTTATTATTCAAACTGGATCCTGATCCGCAACAGATCGTCATGAAAGAGGCTCTGGCGGGATTGCAACAATCCATGCTCGTTTACGAGGATTTGAAAAAACCAAAGCGTCCGGAAGAAATAGCTGCCATAGAGGCCCAGATTGGTTAGGCTCGCTCCCAGGTGACACTGGCTGAATTACGTGTGAAACGTAACAAACATGTTTTGGACAAGGACACTCTTGATGCCTCGCTGGAACGCTATCATGAACTGACTTACCTGAAACAACAGTTTGAAGCAAATCTCGCACTGGCCAAACAGGGAGCGCGTGTAGAGCAAATCAAGGCGCAAAAATCGCAAATTGCAGTTTTGTCTTCCAAAGTAAATCTATCAAGGTGGCAATTGTCACAAAAAAGCTTTTATGCGATTGCCGATGGCATGATTTTTGATACCTATTATAAAAAGGGTGAGTTTGTTGATGCAGCCCGGCCTGTAGCAGCGCTGCTGACGCCGGATAATATCCGGATTGAATTTTTTGTACCCGCTGAAGAACTGGCTTATTTGCATGTGAAGAAAAAAATTACGTTTGATTGTGATGGATGCAGTAAAAACAATCAGGCAGAAATTAACTATATTTCACCTGAAGCTGAATATGTACCACCCCTGGTATACAGCCGCGAAAATCGGGATAAACTGGTTTTTAGAATCAAGGCAACGATCAAGGATGCGGCCCGTTTCAAACCCGGGCAGCCTGTCGTCGTAACGGTATCAAGGCATGAGTGACGCACTGATTATTGATGTCTCTGATTTACGCAAATCTTTTGATGGCCGCGTGGTCGTGAATGACATTGGATTGCATGTCAAAAAGGGTGAAGTGTTTGGTTTTTTAGGTCCGAATGGCAGCGGTAAAACAACCACAATACGCATGTTGTGCGGCTTGCTTACACCTGATTCTGGTCGAGGGGCATGCCTTGGTTTTGATATACTGAAAGACTCGGAAAAAATAAAGCAGAGAGTCGGTTATATGACGCAGAAATTCAGCTTTTATACTGATTTAAGCGTTGAGGAAAATCTGGGTTTCATTGCCACAGTATATGGCCTTGATGACAGAAAAAAGCGTATCGAAAAAATCATGCAAGACATGGAGCTGACTGATCGCCGCAAGCAGCTGGCCGAGGAATTGTCCGGTGGGTGGAAACAGCGCCTGGCTCTGGCGGCCTGCTTGTTACATGAACCGGATTTGTTGTTACTCGATGAACCCACTGCGGGTATAGATCCCATCGCCAGGCGTGATTTCTGGGATAAGATTCATGCCTTGAGTGAACGCGGGGTTACGACCCTGATGACAACGCACTATATGGACGAAGCCGAACGATGCACAAGACTGGCTTATCTTGCGTATGGCGATTTGCTGATAACCGGAACGGTGGATGAGGTCATCCAGTCTACCAGCTTGCATACATGGGAGATATCCGGTGATGTCACGACAAAATTGTTGCAACAGGTCAAGAAATTAGCTGATGTGACTCAGGCCGCTCTGTTTGGCAGGCAAATTCATGTTTGCGGCTATGAAATTGCTTCGGTTGAGAAAGGGTTAAAAGATCTGGCCCGTGAATACGCCATTCAATGGCAGGCCATTACGCCAACGCTTGAGGATGCGTTTATTGCGCTGGTCAAACAATCACAGGGAGAACTGGGTTGAAGCGCTGGTTGAACTCACGTCTTTTTGCGGTCATACATAAAGAATTTATTCAAATGCGTCGCGACAAAGTGACATTTGCAATGATGGTGGGCATTCCCATGATTCAGCTGATATTGTTCGGGTTTGCAATAAATTTAAATCCGCGTCATCTGCCCACAGCGATCGTTGGAATTGATCAAAGTACAATCACCAGACGAATTTTAACCAGTATGGAGAATTCGACCTATTTTCAGTTTGTTAGTCCTGCAACATCCGAGAGTGATGCAAATTATTTATTAAAAACCGGGAAAGTCCAGTTTATTGTCAATTTCCCGCCCGCGTTTACGCATGATTTGATACGCGGGTTAAAGCCCGAATTGTTGCTGGAGGCCGATGCAACCGATCCTGCTGCAACCAGCCGGGCCGTCAGCGTATTTAACGATCTCTCGAGTCTTGCATTAAAAGACGAGTTGAAAGGGCCTCTTGCTTCATTGAAGGCAAGCAAACCACCCTACCAACCGCTGGTGCATGCACGCTATAATCCGCTTGCCATCACGGCATTCAATATTGTGCCAGGTTTGCTTGGTGTGGTGTTGACCATGACACTGGTCATCATTACAGCTCTGGCCATTACCAGGGAGTATGAACGGGGCACCATGGAAAATTTGCTGGCTACCCCGCTTAAGCCACTGGAGGTGATGGTGGGCAAGATTGTGCCCTATATCATTGTCGGTTATGTACAAATCCTGCTGATTCTGTTTGTGGCCAGATTTGTCTTTGGCGTGCCGATGGAGGGGAGTATTATTTTGTTGTTAATTCTGTGCCTGCCCTATATTGCCGCAAATCTTGCCATGGGATTAACGTTTTCAACGCTGGCCAGCAATCAGCTTCAGGCCGTGCAAAGTGCGATGTTTTTTTTCCTCCCATCCATTTTATTGTCCGGTTTCATGTTTCCGTTTCGTGGCATGCCGGAATGGGCGCAATATCTGGGGAATGTATTACCCTTGACTCATTTTCTGGTGATTGTCCGTGGTATCCTGTTGAAGGGAAATGGTTTTCTGGATGTGTGGCGTGAGCTGTTGCCCATTCTGGGCTTTATGTTTGTTGTGATGTTTGTCGGCTTCAAGCGATATCGCAAAACCCTCGATTAGGGTGTAGTATTATCTTGACAGATCAGGTGAGCATTTACGCTATGATAACCATATAGGGATGTTGTTTGTGCGTTCTATTTTTATATATATTGGTTTATTTCTGTTTTCAATGCTGACAGCGTTATCTGTGCATGCATCGGTTTCAGATATGAAAATTTTTACGAACAGGGCGGACGCGCTCGAGTTTTGTTCATCTTCCACTGAAGATTTTTATCTTCAGGCCGGCTCTTATCAATCAGTAAACACCAGTCTCAAGCGCCAGTTTCATTTATCGCGGGAAATTAAT
>CAZDYY010000276.1:0-3349 GCA_964509745.1 uncultured Legionella sp.
TTATGTATGCAGTAATTAAAACAGGCGGCAAACAATACCGCGTTCAGGAAGGCGATGTTCTAAAATTTGAAGAGCTTCCTGCTGAAGTTGGCAGCACTTTTGATTTTACGGAAGTGTTAATGCTGGTTAATGGTGACAAGGTCACATGCGGCAAGCCGAATATTGCCAAAGCAGTTGTTCATGCTGAAATCATTGCGCACGGTCGTCACAAGAAAGTTAAAATCATCAAATTCCGTCGTCGCAAGCACCATATGAAACAAATGGGACATCGACAAAATTTCACTCAGGTAAAAATTACCGGAATTAGCAAGTAAGAGGATAGACTAATGGCTCATAAGAAAGCAGGTGGTAGTACCCGCAACGGTCGCGATTCGAAACCAAAGTACCTTGGTGTGAAACGATCCGGCGGCCAATTTGTAAGCGCAGGTGAAATTCTGGTTCGTCAACGCGGTACGCGTTTGCATGCAGGTGATGGCGTAGGTCTTGGCCGTGATCATACCCTGTTTGCAAAAGTTACAGGACTGGTAAAATTCATAGTCAAGGGTCCCAAAAATCGTAAATTTGTTACGATTGACCCGGTTGAACTGGAAGCTGTGGAAGGATAAATGTCCTCCCTCTCTTTCATGATAAACTGCCCCGTTATCGGGGCTTTTTTTTAAGTTGATGTCAAAATGCGATTTGTAGATGAAGCGATCATTAAAATAGAAGCGGGCACTGGCGGTCATGGTTGCCTTAGTTTTCGCCGCGAAAAATTTATTCCGTTTGGCGGACCCGACGGCGGTGACGGCGGCAATGGGGGCTCTGTATTTCTTGAAGCCAACAAAGATATGAATACGCTGGTTGATTTTCGCTACAAACGCAACTTTAAAGCCCAGAACGGTGAGTGCGGCAGAGGTGCCAATTGCGCAGGAAAAGCCGGCGATGACTTGATTATCCAGGTCCCCGTTGGCACCCTGGTTTATGATGCTGAAACCAATGAGCTGCTGGGCGATATCCGTGAGCCGGATACCCGCATGCTGATCGCTCAGGGCGGCTATCACGGTATCGGTAATGCTCGCTACAAGAGCAGTGTCAATCGCGCACCTCGCCAATTCAGCAACGGCAAGCCCGGTGAAGTGCGTCAATTACGTCTCGAACTTCGTGTACTGGCTGATGTCGGGTTGCTTGGTCTTCCAAATGCCGGCAAGTCAACATTGATTCGTGCTGTCTCCAGTGCCAAACCAAAAGTCGCAGATTACCCGTTCACCACGTTGCACCCGGGTCTTGGTGTCGTGAGTGTCGGACCTTATAAAAGCTTTGTGATGGCCGATATTCCAGGTCTGATTGAAGGAGCATCTGAAGGTGCCGGGCTTGGACATCGCTTCCTGAAACATTTGTCTCGTACGTGCGTCTTGCTGCATGTCATTGATGTTGCCCCTCTGGATGGAAGCGATCCGGTTGAGTCGGCAAACGTCATCATCAATGAGCTGGCAGCCTACAATCCGGATCTGCTGGAAAAACCCCGCTGGCTGGTCCTGAATAAAATCGACATGTTGCCTGATGATAAAATTCGCGAGGAAACACTAGCGCGCATTGTCAAGGAACTGAACTGGCAAGGCAAGGTTTTCCAGATTTCAGCCATCCGCAGTGAAGGCACACAACAGCTATGTTATGCACTGATGCAACTGATTGATGAGATGAAACAGGCGGAAGCTTGACCATTCGGCAGCAACCTCAACCACCAGTTGATTTCGAAATGGAAGTGAATGCGTCTCGCTACCCGTAGTATTTCCTGCTCGATAATTGATCCTGACTTGCGTTATTGTCGCACTTTTTTGCCACCAATATTCATCAAGCCCGGTTAAATGAAAACAGATCGCGCCTTCCATTATTTTTTGCTCATGAAACGCCAGCACCCCATAATTTTCCGGTCGCAGCAGCAGCTTCTGTAAAATGCCGCCTGTAACATCATCTACAATCACCAGGGGAACATGTAACTCATTGATCCTCAACCGCAAACGATCTGATGCTTTTTGCTCGGGAGGAGCAATAATATACGGCTCCACTACCGGATCAATGATTTTCCTGACCGTATCGACTTGACCTGCAACACAACGGACCTTGAATTCAACATACGGTGTTTCCAGTCTATATCCGGTTTCACAATCAATGTTATCCAGCGCCTCTTCGAGTGTCTGTGCTATTTCCCCTTCAGCAACGCCAAACAATCGCCATTTCAATAATATTTTATCTCCATGCTGTGCCTGTTGCAGAGCAGGTAAAACATAATCATTGAACATCGGCAGACACTCACGCGGTGGACCCGGAAGCAAAATAAACCGTTTGTTTTTTACAGCCAGAGTGCAACCCATGGCTGTGCCATTTGGATTAGGTAATAATTGCGCGTCAGCAGGAAACAATGCTTGCTGGCGATTTCCTGCATTCATATGCAGGTTTGCACGGGTCAACAGCGTTTGTACATGTTGCAATGCCGATGCGTGTTCAACCAGAGGGAGCGCCAAAAACCGGGCAAGGGCAAAGCGCGTTCGATCATCCGAAGTGGGGCCCAGACCGCCAGTCAAAATGATAATGTCATGATGCCGGGTTAAAAACTCAAGACAGGCAACAATATCCTGCTCCTGATCAGTGCAAGACAATTGCAAGCCTGTGATCAATCCATCAGAGCTCAAACTGTGTGCAATGGCGTGCGTGTTTGTATCCAGCGTATCACCATAAATGATTTCATCACCCGTCGATAAAATTGCAATCGTCATCTCGTATTCCTGAAAGCCATGCAAAAAAAAACCCGCACAGGTACGGGTTTTTCCAACTTTGTTCTCACATTATTCCTGTGATGTTGCTCCAGCAGCTGCTGCATCACTTGGTGCTTCTTCAGTGGTTGCAGGCGCTTCTTCAGTCGTTGCAGGCGCTGCTTCAGTTGTTGCAGGCGCTGCTTCAGTTGTTGCAGGCGCTGCTTCAGTTGTTGCAGGTGCTGCTTCAGTTGTTGCAGGTGCTGCTTCAGTTGTTGCAGGTGCTGCTTCAGTAGACTCTTCAGTTTTGGCTGGTTCTGCCGTTGTTTCAGATGCAGTTGCCGGTTGACTTGCTTCAGTTTTTTCTGCTGGTGCCTTGGGCGCATTTTCACCACAAGCAACAAGCAATAAACCTGTCATAGCAGCCACAACTAACATAGCTATACGTTTCATACCCTTCTCCATGATTATTTTTATTAAGAACTACCCCAACAAACCGATCAAAAATTTACCTGAATTGCGGAGCTACCGCAAGTATATATCAAACTATCTTATTTTGTTAGAATCCTGGCAAATTCACCATTACAGATCACCATGCAAACAAACCACACCCCGATGAT
>CAZDYY010000277.1:0-3333 GCA_964509745.1 uncultured Legionella sp.
CTTGGTATAGACAAACAGTCGCTAGAAGACCTGACCATGAGTGAGGTGATGCTTGAAACCAAGCTACTAGCCGATGTTGTGGTCGAAACGAAGCAAAAGAATTTGTTTGTCGCGCCGGCTACCCCACAACTTGCAAACGCCGAAGTTGAACTAGCTGGCGTACAACGACGCTTTAGCCGTTTAAAGAACGCAATCGGCACCACTGGCGATAAATATGATTATGTACTGATTGATTGCCCACCGAGCTTAAGCTTGCTTACGGTGAATGCGCTTATTTCAGCGCGATATGTTCTGCTTCCTGTCCAAGCAGAGTTTTATGCACTTGAAGGTCTCGGCCAGCTGCTCGAAACCATGAAGCTGGTACGTAAAAACATGAACCCGACACTCGATTTAGTAGGCGTACTGCCAACTATGGTGGACGGTCGAACTGCCCTGAGTGGCCAGGTACACGAAGAGATTAAAAAACATTTCCCAGGTAAAGTGTTTAAAACAGTGGTGCCACGTAATATTAGGCTCGCTGAAGCACCAAGCCACGGTGTAGCAATTGGAGCGTATGACAGGTTTAGCAAAGGTGCACGGGCCTATAAAGCAGTAACGAAAGAGATTCTAGAAAGGGTTGGAGCGTAATATGGCAGCAAAAAAAGGCCTAGGGCGAAGCTTTTCATCGCTAATCCCCGATGACTTACTTGATGAGTCGTTCGACCCGAGCGCAGGTGATGACAACAAGGTGAGCGACCTACGTACGATTCAGTTGAGTCAAATTGTACCCGACCCCGACCAGCCGCGTCGAATATTTGATGAAGCTGGATTGGCTGAACTAACGGCCAGTATTGCTACCCACGGTGTTTTGCAGCCAATTGTTGTAGTACCCCAAAAAGATGGCACCTATCAAATAGTGGCGGGTGAACGGCGCTACCGAGCATCGAAAGCCGCCGGTAAAACGACAATTCCAGCGTTAGTGCGCACGCTCAGCGCACAGCACAAACTCGAGCTATCGCTGATTGAAAATATTCAGCGACGTGATCTTAATCCGCTGGAAACCGCAACCGCTTACGCAAAATTACGTGATCAGTTCAATCTAACGCTTGAAGAAATTGGGATTCAGGTGGGTGGTAAATCGGTGAGTGCGATTTCTAATACACTGCGTTTACTGCGACTACCAAAAATTGTAAAAGATGCAGTAGCTAGTGGTGAGCTGACTGAAGGGCAAGCGCGGCCACTGGTAGGATCGAGTGATGAAGTAGCTGCTGACGTGTTGCCTCTGATTATCAAAGAACATTGGAGCGCACGGAGAGTAGAAGAGTTTGTATCTCAGTCTCGGCCCGCTAAAAAAGACGATAACGCTAAGAAGCCACCAACAAGGCCATTAGAACATGCCGCGCTATCGAAGCGATTTGGGGCACGCGTTGTGACACAGCAAAAAGCAAGTGGCGCAGGTAAGATTGTGATTGAGTTCACGAACCCTGATGATCGCGCGCGCATTGAGTCGCTACTTGGCGAATCAGTATAAAGTCGGCTTTTTAGAACAAACGAATTTTATCGAACGGGAAGATGCGGACGCTAACCGGTCCAACTACGTCGTATAGCGGAATAACACCCAGGCCGTTACGTGAGTCACTTGAGTAACCTTCTTCACGGTGGTCGCCCGCTACAAATAGCGTATCTTCGGGGACAATTTCGTCCACCTCACCAGCGGTGTAATCGCCAGGCTCACCGTTGTTATCGTCATCAGGATTAAAGCCAGTAATATTTTCGTCGTTATATACGGTAAATTTGCCGTTTTTTAGCACTACACGTTCGCCTTCAAACGCAATCACACGTTTTACAATGTATTCTTCACCGAGACCCGGTACAAACTTGGGGTTTTTAAATACAATCACTTGGCCACGCTCTGGGATGTACGACTCGTTCTGGAGTTGTTTAAAAGTGACTGGGAGGCGGTTTACGATTAATCGGTCACCAGTGTACATAGTAGGCTCCATACTAGGGCCTTCGACATTAAAGCTGCGAAATACAAACGCATTAATAAATAGCGTGCCTATCAGCACGAGTACGACAAAAGTGATGATCCCAACCGTATCTTTTAGTACTTGATGGCGATCCATAAAGCTTGCATTCACGTTCCTTACTATACACTACCTGGCTTTAGATCAGCTGAACTTGCTCGTGGTTTTTTACAACCCTTTTGTAGCAATAATTTGGTATAGTGGATGAAAGACATATGCGAAAAGACACATCTTCATCCATCGATGGTTTTGTTCCTCGGCGTGGCCCAAGCGTGGGCGGTGCGCGTACGCAGGAACTTGGCAGGCCGGTATTCGAAAAACGGGCCACTATTGGGCGTGCATCGCGACCAATCACCTCTACTCAGATGCCTGAAGAATCTAGTAACACTAGGCGCAGTACAAGGTTGAACCAATCGGACATTACCGATTCGTTATCAAAAATCGCCGATGAGGAAGTAAAGCAGCCGAAAAAACGCCGCTGGCCGTTTGGCCGTAAGCGTACGGCTACACCGGTTGGGTCGCGTAAGAAACTAATCAAACGCATCGCGGTATTACTACTAATATTGTTGATTAGTGTTGGCGGCTACATGGCGTACAAAGTACTGTGGGCTGGCGGCAGTGTATTTCAAGGTAACTTACTGGGTGTATTTCAAAGTCAGCCACTGAAAATGGATTCCAATGGCCGTACTAATATTGTGGTATTTGGAACCTCTGAAGACAACCCGGGACACGAAGGTGCCTTGTTGACCGACTCAATTATGCTCGTAAGTGCTGATCAAAATAAAAATAACGCGTATTTACTCAGTATCCCACGTGATCTTTGGGTAGACTACGATCAAGGCTGTAATTCAGGCTTCGCTGGCCGGATTAACGAAGTATATAGCTGTTTTTCTGGTGAGGGTAGTGACGAGGAAGCCGGTGCAACCGCCTTAATGAAGAAAGTAGGCGAAATAACCGGCCTAGAAACGCAGTATTACGTGCACATGAATTACAGTGTCTTGAAAGATTCAGTCGATGCAGTTGGTGGTGTAAGTGTTGAGATTGATAGTGATGATCCACGCGGCATCTTCGATGATAACTTTGACTGGATGTGTAATTACCAATGTAATTATGTAAAGTACGACAACGGCCCGACTGGCTTAATGGACGGTGACCATGCATTAGCTCTGGCGCGTGCTCGTGGTGCATCAGGTAATACGTATGGACTAGCTGGTGCTAACTTTGACCGTGAGAAATATCAGCGAAAGATTTTAATTGCCTTAAAAGAACGTGCCGCGAGCGCGGGAACATTAACGAACGTCGGGAAGGTGACGGGCTTAATTGATGC
>CAZDYY010000278.1:0-3315 GCA_964509745.1 uncultured Legionella sp.
GAAGCCCGTGCTCATTGAAATCCATGAGCACGACAGACATTTCAAGCAATGCACTTTTTTGCGGATCCACACCTCCTGTTTCCACATCGACTACAACAGGCAGGAAACCACGAAAACGATGTTTTATTTGCTTACAGTCAATTCGCGTCATGAATGCTCCATTCCAGCATGCTGCCTGCTGCCAGAGGTACAACGTAATCATGACCGAAAGGGAGGGCTTGCGGGATAGTCTGGGGTACATTCACCAGCTCAATCCGTTCATTCAGGACCGGCAGCTGATAAAACCTTGCCCCGGACTGACTCATAAACGCATCAAGTTTGGCCATGCTGTCCAGCCTGTCAAAAACCTGCGCGTACATCGCCAGGGCGAAAGGAGCTGAATACACCCCGGCACAACCGCATGCACTTTCCTTCAGCTCTTTTGCATGAGGGGCGCTGTCAGAACCGGCAAAAAATTTACCACTGCCACTGACCGCCGCCAGCTGAAGGGCAAGTTGATCCCGTTCATGTTTTAAAACGGGCAAACAGTAATAGTGCGGCTTGATTCCACCGGCCAGTAATTGATTACGATTATATAATAAATGATGAGGAGTAATGGTCGCCGCCACCGTTTCCGGTGCCTGTGTGACAAAATCAACCCCTGTGCGCGTCGAAACGTGCTCCAGAACAATACGCAACTTCGGGAAATTTTTAACCAGCGGTTTTAAACATGTTTCTATAAATGTGGATTCCCGTTCAAAAATATCTCCATGGGTAACTTCCCCGTGGATTTGCAGGACAAGATCATGTTGCTGCATGACCTCAAGCAAGGGATACAATCCGCGAACAGAAGAGGCGCCTTCTTCCGAATTGGTTGTAGCACCCGCCGGATACAGTTTTGCACCAAGGACAAAAGGATCAGCTGAAGCAGCGATTAAATCCTCAGGCGTCACATGTTCATTAAGGTATAGGGTCATAAACGGTGTAAAGTGATGCACATTACCGATTGCCGCCATAATCCGTGCACGGTATGCACGTACTGCCTCAAGGGTGGTTAGAGCGGGCTTTAGGTTTGGCATTACCAGTGCCCGGGAAAAATGACTGGCAGTAGCAGGGACCGTGTGAGCAAGAGCGTCATGATCACGCAAATGCACATGCCAGTCATCAGGTCGGGTAATATGGAGAGTACGCACTGTGGGTTTCCGCTATAAAAATTCCAGGATAGCATGGATTCGCTATTTCATTCTACAGTTATGCAATTCAAGTCCAAAATAAATCCACTTTAATTTATATATTGGCATTATAACAATTAAATATTTTTTTTTTACAAAAAACATTGACAATGCCCAAATTTGTAATAAACATAGATATACAATCACGCATTGTGAACTGCATACGCAAGTTTTGTTCATGAAAATGAATTTAATGCGATGTGGTTGACAACTGGGAATTGAGGATTGATAATCCTGTCTAAGTACGTTTTCGGATTAGAGCGATGATGGCGTACTGAAGTCAGCACCAAGTTGTGGCTTTACGAAAAAAACGGAAGTTTAATAATAAAAAGTGGAGATAAAGTATGTTAAATCTTAAAAAAACAGCTGTAGCTGTTCTTGCTTTTGGTAGCAGTGCTGTATTTGCTGGTTCCATGGGCCCTGTTTGCAGCGCTGTGAACGTTACTGTTCCTTGCGAAGCTACTGCCTGGGATTTCGGTGCAAAAGCTCTGTATCTGAAACCTTCTATGAGTGGTGATCACGGCTTCGGAAGCGCAATTGCTGCAACCTCAGGCAATCTGACTGCTGTCGATATTACAGCTGACCACGCTCCTGATTACAACTGGGGCTTCCAAATCGAAGGTTCTTACCACTTCAGCACTGGTAAAGACCTGAACGTTAACTGGTACCATGTCAGCCGTTCAAACACCAACACATATGCTGCTCTTCCAACAGCGAACTTCAACATTCTGGGCAATGCTGAAACTTTGACACTGTTAGGTGGCACTTCAACAATCAATCCTAAATGGGATGCTGTTAACATCGAAGTTGGTCAACACGTTGACTTCGGCGATAACAAAGTAATTCGTTTCCATGGTGGCGCTCAGTACGCTCGTCTGGCAAACAGCTTTTCGCGTGCTAACAGCCTGACAACCAGCCTGCTTGAAGGAACATACGAATATGCTACTACTTTCAACCCAACATTCAATGGCTTTGGTCCTCGTGTAGGCATGGACATGAACCTGGATTGGGGTAATGGCCTGGCAATTTATGCTAACGGCGCAACAGCTCTTCTGGCTGGTACACGTTCATACAATGCTACTTTCGTTGACAGCCTGGGCGGAACTGGTCTGAACGCAGTTGCCTTCAACTCTTCAAGAACAGCGATTGTTCCTGCAATTGATGCCAAACTGGGTGCAACATACACTTACGCTATGGCTCAAGGTGACTTGACACTGGATGCTGGCTGGATGTTTGTTGACTACATCAGCGCTCACCGTAACATCGACGGTAACGACACTGACTTCGGTCTGCAAGGTCCTTACATCGGTCTGAAATGGATGGGCAACGTTGCGTAATTAATCGTAACGGTTCCATCGAAAAGCCTGTCACTTCAGTGACAGGCTTTTTTTTGCCTGCATTATTTTCAATTCCAACTGGCCAACACGACCTTCCCCCTGTATAATCCGCGCAAAATTTCCCATGCCTCCAGGAGCACCTCCGGATGAATTGCAGAGCAGTTATTTTTTCTACCATTTTAAGCCTTGCCCCACTCGCAGCTTCAGCAAACAGCACTGAATTACAGCAAGAAATACAGCATCTCGAACAACAAACCCGGCAGCTGCAAAAACAATTGAACCACTTGCAAGCCCGGCTTGGGCAACAATCCAGCGCGCATGCACCAACAGTAAAACCGGTAAAAAAAATTCAGCAAAAACCTGCGCGCAAACATTTCAGTCACAAAATAAGCAGACACAACCAGAAAAAGAAACACAGCAAGAATGAATCAGGAATACCGCACAAGCCTGGCGCACCCCATCTTCACAGCAGTCTGGTCAGCGTCAAGGTTATCAATGGCCATCCGGAATCAGTTGAATACAATCCTGTGGCCCTGATAGCTGACGGGCACGTCGTGACCTATATTGGCGGCGTGCCGGTAGTCACTTCACCCTACCTGGGAGCACGTCCTGCATTTGATGGTTCAGACTTCATTGTCAACATTTCCAGTATCAACCGAGACGTCCGCCTGATGCAGCAACGCCGACGGCTCTTCGAGTCATATGAACGAATGGGGTATCCTGCCCCCGACTTGCCCATCGTCACCCTGAGTGGCAAGGTTGAGCCC
>CAZDYY010000279.1:0-3313 GCA_964509745.1 uncultured Legionella sp.
TCTGTTGGCTGCAATTCCCGCGGCGCTCTTCTTCATGCCGCGCACCTCGGTCGCCAACATCGACCTCGACACACCGGCACCCAGACGATGCACAAACTGGATAGTCATTCTGGCATCCGAGTCCAGCAGACCACCCTGATAATTGGCACCAATAGAGGAAAACACATTAAATGCAGGCCAGAGGTGCAAGGCAGGCAGCCATTGACCGTTACAACGGGGAAAGCCAATACAGGCAATACCTGCATAATTGGAACTGACCCAGCCCCCCAGCGCAATCTGGCAAAAGACTATCACGATGCCCAGGCTAATCAGGACACGCCAGCGTGGCAGATCCTGGCCATGTACAGAACTCAACTGCCACCTGAAATAACAGAGGCAGGCAAAAATCAGAATACCGCCAAGCAAATGCCCCATCACCACCACAGGTAATAATTTCAATGTGACTGTCCACATTCCAAGCGCTGCCTGAAATACCACCAGCAACAACAAGGCGGCCGGTAATACCCGTGGCAGACGAACACCTGCACGAAACACACATACAGCCATAGCAAGAATACATAATGCCAGCGTACCCGCAGCATAACGATGCACCATTTCTGTCCATGCCTTGACTGATTCGATAGGGATCTGTGGAAAATGGCTTTGCGCCCGGGTCAGATCAGCCGCCACTGTCGGCAAGACCATATGTCCGTAACAACCGGGCCAGTCCGGACAACCAAGCCCTGCATTGGTAAGACGTGTATACGCTCCCAGCATGACCACCAGCAAAGCCAGCACTATGGCAAACGTTGCAGCAATACGGAGTAACTTTATCAGGTTCAATTTAATTACCTTTCATTAACAAATGTTTAATGTCGTGATACAAATCATCGGGCTGTGCTGTTACAGGGTAGGCCAGCACAAGATAATTATCCGGATCGGCGATAAACAGCTCAGGATTTTTATGTGATAACGCCCAGCGTTTCGATTCATCGGAAGATAATGTCATCACTTCAACTTTTTGCTCACGAAATGCGCTCGCAAAAGCCCCGGGTACAGGGTTTTCATTGGCACCGGACAGCAAACCCAGATCAACATTATACAATCGCCGTCCCAGCGCCAGGCGAATTCTCGCCAGTTTATCCATCTGCGCAACACAATCCTTGTCACACACCACCGGGGTCCATAACAACAAGTGCCATCTGGAATCATGCCCCAGCTCGGACAGCAACACGGGTGGATTAAGTAACTGACCCTTGTTGGTAGTCGCAGGGCTCAGCCATTGCGGATGGTAAAATATAAAATACGCGGTGATGCCAGGGGCTGCGAACAAACAGACCAGCAATAACAACATAACCGCATGACGGTGCTTTGTTTTCATTTTATTTTCTTAATATTCAGCGCAACAAACAAAATCATAATCACCAGAGCAATCGCAAACCACTGCAAGGCATAGCCATAATGACGCTCTGGCGGCATCGAAACCACGGCCCAGTCACGCAAGTAGCCGTTTGATGCATCTTTTCCGAGGCGAATGATAAACGGATATACGGATTTATGCAAAAACTGACTGATTAATTGTGTATCAAGCCGCTCGACAACCGCCAGACCATTCTCTTTTTTTTCAATAACCTGCCCGAGAACCCATACTTTTGCTGATAGATAATACGCAGTTGCACCATCCCGGAAGGTGTATCAACCGCTGGCAACACCCTCCGGTTGATATCTCCCGCAATCCAGCCGCGATCAACAAGCACAACCCGGCCATCAGCCAGTTCGAGAGGTGACACTACATCATAGCCAAACTGGTGTTGATAATGCTGGTTATCCAGCAATAACAGCCGGGACATATAGCGCCCTTGTAACCTGACAGGCTGGTATTGCCCGGGAAACGGGTGACCCGGCACCCAGTCAACCGGTTTCTGGTGCGTAAACACGTTCAGAGCGGCGATCATCTGTTTTTTTTCACCGGCACGCTCCAGCTGCCAGAAACCAAGGCGCAAAAATAATGCGATGCAAAGCACAGCCAGCAGCGTCATGGCCCAATGGGGTTTGAACTGGCGATTGTGAACAATTGAACGAACCATACTCATCGATCTGCAGAAAGAATTTCGCATTATAGCATGGACTGATTTTGCAATAGTGCCGACTTGCTATAAAATCCATTGTTTTCATCCTAACCCAGGTTAAAACATGTCTTTATTTGAGAACATCAACGAAGCCCCTCGCGATCCAATTCTCGGTCTGACTGAACTATTCAACGCCGATCCTGCACCTGCAAAAATCAATCTCGGTGTTGGTGTTTATCTGGGTGATGATGGCAAATTGCCGCTGCTGCGATCGGTCCTTCTGGCAGAACAACAGGCACTGGAAACACCCAAACCACATGGCTATCAACCCATTCAGGGTTCTGATTCATACTGTCGCAGCGTACAACACTTGCTGTTCGGTAACGAGGCCGATTTATTGCAAAAAATTGTTACCGTGCAAACGCTGGGAGGGACAGGTGGTCTTAAGGTGGGTGCTGATTTTCTGAAACGGTTTTATCCTCAAGCCAGTGTCGCCATTAGTGACCCGAGCTGGGAAAATCACCGCGCACTGTTTGAGGCAGCGGGCTTCCCCGTTATTGACTACGCCTATTACGATGCAAAAACCCATGGGGTTAATTTTCAGGGTATGCTGAGCTCACTCAGTGGACTGCCGGCACGATCAATCGTGGTGTTGCACGCATGCTGCCACAACCCCACCGGCATTGATTTGTCAAACGATCAATGGATGCAGATCATCGATGTCTGTAAAGCCCGGGAGCTGATACCGTTTCTTGATATGGCTTATCAAGGTTTTGCCCGCGGTGTTGAAGAAGACGCTGAAGTGGTGCGGCTGTTTGCCCGTTCGGGTTTATCAATCCTTGTCTCCAACTCATTTTCCAAATCGTTTTCACTGTATGGAGAACGCGTGGGGGCATTGTCCATTGTGACCCGAAGCAAGGAAGAAGCGACCCGGGTTTTATCCCAGATAAAACGCGTTATCCGCACAAATTATTCCAATCCACCGACCTGGGGCAGCACTATCGTCACCACCATTTTAAACAGTCACGATCTGCGCGCCATGTGGGAAGATGAACTGAGGGGCATGCGGGAGCGCATTCAGCTCATGCGCCGGGAACTGGTTGCCAAACTGAAACCGCACGATTTTTCGTTTATCAACCAGCAACAAGGCATGTTCTCCTACTCAGGCCTCAATGCTGCGCAGGCGGAAACACTGAAAAATGATCATGCCATCTATATTTTGCCGACCGGACGTATTTGTATTGCAGCGCTGAACAGTCGCAATA
>CAZDYY010000280.1:0-3291 GCA_964509745.1 uncultured Legionella sp.
GTCAAGAATTTTCGCCGCGCCCTGAATGATGAAACCTTTGATGATAACGCAAATAACGATAAAACCTCATGATATCCGGACAGTTGCTGCTGACCATACTGGTCGCATTGCTGGTATTTGGCCCGGATAAGCTGCCGATGCTGGCTCGACACCTGGGACGCATCATGACACAACTTGAACGCGTTAAACAAAAGGCCAGTATACTGTGGCAAAAACAATTGCAAGAACACCAGTTACAGGAAAACACCCGCAAAGCCCGGGATGTGGATGCCATGTACGAGCAAACAGGACAAAACCATGACTGAAAATGCCACAGGCCCTGCCTTAACCACCACACAACGCCTTCGTTCAATCGTCAGGGGATCAATCGGCAATATGATTGAATGGTATGACTGGTATGTCTATGCCGCTTTTTCCATCTACTTTGCCAAAGATTTTTTCCCACATGGCGATTTAACCGCACAATTGCTGAATACTTCAGCCATTTTTGCAGTGGGCTTCTTCATGCGCCCGATTGGCGGATGGCTCATGGGCAGTTATGCCGATCGACATGGTCGAAAAAATGCGTTGATAACCTCTGTTTTATTAATGTGCTTTGGTTCATTAATCATCGCCTGTACACCAGGCTATGAAACCATCGGCATTGCGGCTCCCATCCTGCTTATTCTGGCACGCTTGCTGCAAGGCCTGTCTGTCGGTGGAGAATATGCTTCATCCGCCACATATCTGACGGAAATGGCCGCAAAAAATAACCGCGGGTTTTTCTCCAGTTTTCAGTACGTCACACTGATTGCCGGTCAGTTGATGGCACTGCTGGTGCTGATTCTGTTGCAACAGTTTTTTTTAACCACAGAACAACTGGAACACTGGGGCTGGCGTATTCCTTTTTTTATTGGCGCCCTGCTGGCACTCGTCGCATTGTATTTGCGCCTGGGCATGCAGGAAACGGCATCATTTGCAGCGCAGAAAAAAAAGACATATACCGAAAGTGTATTTCGCACCTTCCTGCGTTATCCAAAAGAAATTCTGGTGGTCGTGGGTTTGACCATGGGAGGCACGCTCGCATTCTATACCTACAGTACCTACATGCAAAAATACCTGATCAACAGTGTCGGCATGAGCAAAGACACATCCACCACGGTTTCCGCAGCAACCCTGTTTATTTTTATGTTAATCCAGCCTCTGGTGGGAGCACTTTCTGACAAGGTGGGTCGTCGCCCGATACTAATCACATTTGGTATACTCGGCACGCTGTGTACCGTTCCCATTCTCAGTATGCTTCACCATGTCGAGACAACCCTTGGCGCATTCTCGCTCATCATGCTGGCATTAATCATTGTCAGCGGCTACACGTCAATTAATGCCGTGGTTAAAGCCGAACTGTTCCCCGTTGAAATTCGGGCGCTGGGAGTTGGCCTGCCTTATGCCATTACCGTGTCAGTATTTGGTGGAACGGCTGAATATGTGGCTTTGTGGTTTAAAAACCAGGGTATTGAATGGGGTTTTTACTGGTATGTTACCGGGTGTATTGCGTGTTCGCTGGTGGTGTATTTATTTATGAAGGATACGAAAGAAAATTCACAGATTACGTGTTAGAAGCATTGTTTACTGACCCCGACATTTATGTCTTCTTTATCACTGATAATATTTCATTGATACCCAGCTGGTTGAGCAAATTCAATGGTTGGCCATGCAACCCCTCTAACCACAAACTGAAGCCCGAGTGCCGCAATCTTTTAAACAGGTATACTATCGCCCCAACTCCGGATGAATCAATATGCTCAGAACCCGTCAAATCAAGGATAACATTTCTATCAACATGCTCAATAAATTGCTCCAGACTTTGACGTACTCTGGCCACAAGAATCTTGTCAAAATCATCCTGAACCTTTATTACTGCAAAATCAGATTTTGACTCAATTGATAAGACCACTTTTTCAGCATCCCCTAACCTTGTGATATTGAGAAATTCTTCAGCCATTACAACGTCATCCCTGTTTGCAAAAAATAATTTATTTGACTAGTTTCAAGATATTAACTATTAATAATGTAACTGCTCACATGCCGGAGATCCCTCGTTGCGTTCGGGATGACGTACAGAGTGAACAATTACTTAATAATAACAAAATCTTTATCATGTTTATTAATATTACCCAATTAATCATCACAAACAAACAGAGATCCGGACATTAATGAAAATCAGGTTGTTAATTGATGCAAACAAACTTGGTGGCATTGAATCCCACGTAATGAATCTATGTGAGGGACTAAATGCCAGAAACCATGATTGCAAAATTATTTTTGTTCGAGACTACCCGAACAACATTTTGTATGATGTTTGCCGCAATCGGGGCCTTCCTTACCATGCCAATCACACACTCAAGACTTTGTTTCAATATTTATCCAAAGACAAGCCGGATATTATTCATACTCATGGCTATAAAGCCAATATTTTAGGACGCATCATTGGATTATTGTCCGGAACAAAAATTGTTTCTACATACCATTCCGGTGAAAAACCGACAGGACGCCTGATTTTATATGATTTTATTGATCGCTGGAGCAGTTTTTTTTCCCGGAATATTTGTGTTACAGCAGGCATTGCTTCCAGACTGCCCAGCCGTTCAAAGCAAATACCCAATTTTGTCAATGTTACCGAAAAGTCCAATCAACCTGAATTATCTAAACAATATAATATTTATTTTGTTGGTCGGGTGAATGCAGAAAAAGACCCTTTGATGTTTTGCAAGTTATCCAGGCTGTTGCCTGATAATTTTAACTTACATATGGTAGGCACAGGTCCATTATTAAAAGCTTGTATGGAAAAATATAAAAAAACCATCAAATTCCATGGGGCTATAAGTGACATGGATACTGTTTGGCCAGAGGTTGATCTACTGTGCATCACATCCCGATATGAAGGCTTGCCTCTGGTCTTGCTCGAAGCAATGTCCCGGGGTATTCCTGTGGTATCATTTGATGTAGGCGCGGTCGGTGAGGCGATGATAGATAAAGACTATATTATCAAGCCAGGTCGGCTGAATGATATGAGTCAGTGCATATCTGCCCACTTCAAAAAAACCATGAAAATGCGTGAAACCATGTCGCAAACAGCACAAGCAGAAATTACTAATAAATATTCCAGTGCAGTAATTGTTCCTGTGATTGAAGCATTTTATGCCTCATGATAAGCCAGATTGGTTTGAAAAAGCATGCATAGGATCATCATTCATAATATTTATTCCTGTGTACATGACAATTTTTAAAATGTCGTCCCCGCGAAGGCGGGGA
>CAZDYY010000281.1:0-3285 GCA_964509745.1 uncultured Legionella sp.
ATTTTCAGGGCTAGCGCACCGAACAGCAGCGAACTGATAATAACCAGCAGCGTCAGTTTTGAGTGAAGGAAGGTTCTTGCCAGTTTGCCGGCAATGTTTGGTGGTAGTTTTGATGATTGCATTTATTTCTCAAATGATGGAATCAATTCATTGGTCAGCATTAACAAACGACCACGAGCCAGCACTCTATTATATTGTGATTGTACACACTGGTTTTTTGCCTCGTTCAGACGCATCTGGCTCTCCAGCAGCTGTCCCAGTGGTACCAGCCCACGACCATATCGACTGGCCAGTCGATGCACAACGCTTCTTGCCTGCCTGGCATTTTCCTTGCTGACCTGGTATTGAAGGCTGGCAAGTTTTTCCGCTCGCCGGGCCTGCTTTATCGAAAGCCGGATGGTATTGGCAACGTCATCCCGCTGAAACGTAGCCTGTTTGACTTCAGCCCGGGCTTTTTTCACCGCACCGGATTGCTCGCCAGAACTGAACAGCTCCCAGTTCATTCCCAGCGCGACAAGATTTGAGGAAAGGCCGGCACCAGCTGCATTTCCATTCCAGTCCTGACGCAATTGTAAATTAACCTGGGGCCTGCTGTTTGCATTCACGGCCTCTACGTTTGCCCGACTGGCCCGTATGGTCGATTGAAGCGCACGCAGCCGGGCATTATTGGCCAGCGCCTTGCAGGTGAGGGAGGACAGGGGGAGGCGGGTTTCAGGGAAACGCGTTGTTTCACCCGGTGTGAGCAAGGCCGTCGGCTGCCCAACCAGACTGCGAAATTCATCCAGATGATTTTGCCATTCAGCTTTTGCCGAGATTAAAGCCAGGTTTGCTGATCGTAACCACGTATCTGCCAGGAGTTTGTCGCTATCGATGACGAGAGATTGTTGATAAAGCCCGCGGGTCGTTTTTGAATATTCAATGGCCGCGCTAACTGCATCCTGTGCGATCAATACCAGCTTTCGGGAGGCAAGCACGGCTTCATACGCTTGCAAAACATCATATGCCAGCTGCATGCGTGCGGCCTGATCCCCTTGTTGTGCCGCCTGGAGCAGGGAGTCTGCACTTTTGCGTTTGGCTATATGCTCGCCGCCAGCATAAATCGGAATCAACAACTTGAACCCGGCATTGTAGTTGCTGTAGTAACCGGGAGAATTGAGTGCCTGGGGCAGGGTATTCAATGAGCCAGGACCTGTATATTGCCCCAAACCAAAATCTGCAAAGGAAACATTGCCCTGGGACAGTTTATAGCTAAACACATTCAGGGGATTATCACTGCGTGCTGCGTTCATATCGAGATTTAATTTTGGCAATCCGGCACCGCGGGTTTCCATGATGGCAGCTCGCGCTGATTCAATTTGCGCCTGACTGGCACCGATGCGGGGATTGCACTGAAGTGCCAGTCTGACTGCTTCTAGATAATTAACCGCATGAACCGGTTGAGCCCAAACGGTGTTTAGCATCATGCCCTGTAATAATCCAGCGAGCAAAAATCGTCTGGATTGAATCATTCCTGTCACTGTGATTCGTCCTGAATTTCTTTCTTTCCAGGTTAACTGGTATGCGCTGGTTTTACAATAGGGTAATTTACCAAATCATCGCATTTCCTGAAAATTTGATTTGCCTGAAAATAAAGACATGTTTACCCTTTTTCCAGGTAAAACCAATAGGCCAGGGACCTGTTAAATGCGACATTATGTATTGTCATGCAAATAAAAATAGTGTACAATGCGGTCATTTTATTTGCATGAGGTATATGTTGTGGAGCGTAGTAAAAGTGATGATCATCTATATCGTACAGTGAGTGTAGGCAAGAACAGATATTCTTTCCTGGTCCATCTCGATCACGAAACGCTGTACCGCGGCGTTGATAAATTCTATAACCCGTCAAATGAATTGCTGGCAAACATTCTTCTTGAACAGAATCCTGCAGTCAGAAAAAGCAAGCTTGAGACACTGAAAAATGAAGTTACAAGCGCTCTGGGTCCTTTGCCATATGCGCGTTCCGGGTTGTATAAAAAAATTAATGCAGAAATCCGTAAAGCCGAAAACGATTTGAACCCAAGAGCATGTTTTAACAAATAACGTCACTGGAGAACCATATGAGCTTTTTTAAAGACCTTTCAGATGCAGATACATTTAAAGATAAGGCCGAATTAAGTTTGAAGAAAAATCTTTTGATGCTTGATACGTTCATTACAACGGGTTTTACCCCTTACCGTAGTATAGAAAATCTATGTGAGGCGTTAATATTCCCCCATTTCATCGCAGCTCAGGTGATTCGCGATATGGTGCGATTTACTTACGGCGCCGCCGTTCTGACCGGGGCCATTCTGAGCCTCAACCTGGGTAATGCCTGTGAAGTAGCTTTCGGAATGACTCTCCTTGCTGGCTCTGTTGGATTGGGTGTGTTAAATACCGTATGTGCTGCAATTAATTTTGCAACGCGCTCTACTGTTTCCATGATTGGCGTGTGGGCAGAAATAGTTGGAATTCAACATGACACTTTGACAGACGATGCTGAGAGACTGGTTTACAAAACCATTTCTCATATGATTTAACCGGGTTACCCGTCTCTTCCGCGGTGTAACCACCGCGGATTCATTCCGAAACATCCAGCAACAATCCCCGGCGGTAAGCCTCACACGCTCCTGTGTGATCGCCCAGTTTTTCCAGCAGATCGCCAAGCTCGGTACATGCAGCGGCAGAAGGATGAAGCGTGATGCTGTCTTCCAGATACGTACGGGCCTTGCCCCATAGCTGGCTTGATTTGCACAGACGACCGAGGCACAAATGCAACCCTGCTGAATGTGGATTGTTCTTGAGCAAGCCTTCAGCAAAACCAAGGCTGGCCTTGTCATCCTTCACCTGGCTATAGAGAATGATTAATGATTCATTAAACTGTTTTTGCAAACAGCGTCGCAACAGGCTTTCAGCTTCTGTATTTTCTTGTTGATGCAACAGGTAACGGGCATATTCTGCAATCAGATCAGGGTCGTTTTTCAGACTTTTGGGCAGATTGGCAACAAGACTGGCCAGGGGTTGTGCCTGGTTTTGTTTGATTAAATCCAGCATAGCCTGAAGCCATGCATGTTTTTGCAACTGTTCAAAGCGATGTTCAGGAATAATCTTATGGCGTTTTAATGCTGGCAACAAGGCAATTAATTGCGGCCAGTCCTTCACTTCTTCATACAGATGCATTAACAATTTTAATACATAAGGATGCTGGGGCGATAAATCCTGTAAATGACGCAGCGTCGCCAGTGCCTGTTCCCATTGTCGATTGGC
>CAZDYY010000282.1:0-3285 GCA_964509745.1 uncultured Legionella sp.
GACTTGATCCTTTGAGGGGGTGCCCAAAACCAAAGCAAGATATGGATTGGGAAATACTTCAAGCCAGGATCAAATAATGAAGCGCCGTGTCACTGGCTTTTTGATTGGCATGCTTTTTTTTAGCACCATTATTTATGCGCTGAATATTACTACAGAAAATAACCAGGGGACCGACAACCTGGAATCTGTTATTCCATCTGAGTCACAACTTGTCCCTCAGGTGTCGAGCGAAAATCCTGAGTCGGTTATCCCTTCAACAACAACCTCAGACAGTGAATTGTTGAATAATACTCAGGAACAACAAAATAACACAGACAATCAGCTTTACCCGGGAAATATGCTCTCGATTTTTTTTGAAGACAGCAAAGCGCTTTCAAACAATTTTCGAATTGATTCTCGCGGATTCATCGAACTCCCGGAGGTTGGCCTCATCAATTGTAATGGTATGAACCTCGCCGACTTACGGGAAATTATCACAAAAAAACTGTCATTGATATACAAAGATACTTCCAGTTTGGCCATATCAAAAAAATCAAATCAAATGTACATCAGTATACTGGGTTTAGTTACAAAACCCGGGCTGTATTTAATTTCACCCGGAGAGTCATTTCAAGTTGCCTTGCAGCAAGCTGGAGGCCTGAGTGATGGCGCACAAATGAACCAGATTCAATATCGTCATCAAGGAAAGATTAGCATAATAAATTATAAAAAATACCTTGATACAGGAGACGCATCGATTTTACCTGTTCTCTCAGCTCTTGATGAGATTTTTATCCCCAGTTCAAACTTGTTAGGCGATATAAAAACACCCGGGGTACTCTTCCCGAAAAGCGCACAAACAGCAGCCAATCCAAAAAATGAAATCAAAGTATTTGGTGAAGTATCCCGACCAGGTATTTATTCATATAACCAAAAACTATCGGCACTTGATTACTTGTTGCAGGCAGGAGGCATGACACAACAGGCGGCAACAGATCAGATTAAAATAATTGATAATGAGACGGTATCTATCTTTGATCTAAAAAAATACCTTGATACTGCTAAAAATTCGGATATACCGAAAGTCAGACAGGGAGCAATGATATTTGTTCCGCAAACTATAAGCGCAATAAGCAAAGGCTCAATGGTTGTATACGTTATGGGCGAGGTACAAAAGCCAGGCACTTATGGGCTGGCTCATAATACTTCCATTCTGGACGCGATCGCTAGTGCTGGCGGACCAACACCGTCAGCCAACAGCAATCAAGTTCGCTTGATTAGTTCCACTGGCTCAGTTAAATATTTCAATTTACAAGCATTCATTAATGGAAAAAATCAAAACAAGCCTCCCAACATCACATCTGGAGATATGGTCTATATTTCAGCCAATCCAGTCTTGAAGGAAAAATCATGGCTGGATCTTACACCTGGTCATGCCATTAAAATTATTGGTGCTGTAGGGCATCCCGGACGATATGCATGGTCAAATGAAATGAATTTGATGGATTTGATATCAACAGTTGGGGGGCCAACAAAAGATGCAGATATGTCACACATTCGAGTCATACCTAATGACAACAGCCCTCCCTGGATTTTAATTTAAAAAAAGCAATAGAAACCGGGATTAGTGCCAGCGGTATGCCTGTTCTGAAAGCAGGTTATACTGTTTTTGTTCCAGAACTTGGCATAGCACCATTTGATATTCAAAAATCCATTAAGATAATGGGCGAAGTACATAAGTCAGGGGCTTACGCCTGGAACCCAAAATATACGGCCATTGATTATTTATTGCAGGCGGGGGGCATTACCCAGTATGCTGCTACAGATCAAATCAAGATCCTTGATGACACAAACGCAGTAGTGTTCAACCTGAGAGATTATTTTTATAGTGGCAAAAAAATCGATTTACCACCAATTAAGCCCGGCGCCACAATTTTTGTGCCTGTATCTAATCCTGAATCACTGACAAGTTCACAAACAATTTATGTTATGGGGCAAGTTCAAAAGCCTGGTGCATATGAGCTCGGGAAAAAAACAACGTTCATGGATGCGTTGGCTAATGCTGGTGGACAAACTCTATATGGCGATCTGCGCAAGGTTCGAGTAATTAAATCATCAGGGTCCATTGAAAAATTTGACATGCAAGCGTTCCTTGAAGGGGCTCAAAACCGCAAATTGCCCAATATTCAACCCGGCGATGTTATTTATATTCCAACCAGAACAGATGTCAATGAAAAATCATGGCTACATATTGCTCCGGGGCATGCAATAAAAATTATGGGTGCAGTTGGTCGCCCGGGGCGTTACGAATGGTCCAACGAGATGACCCTGCTGGATTTAATCTCCAGTGTTGGAGGTCCGACTACTAACGCAGATACCGCACATATTCGCATTGTTCCAAATGATAAAAATCCCCCTCTTGAATTTAATTTAAAACTCGCTATGGAGAAAGGACTGGATGCGCCCCATATGCCAGCACTAAAAGCAGGCTATACTGTTTTTGTTCCAGAACTTAGTCAAACGCCACTTAACCAGCAACAGGCAATTAAAGTATTTGGCCAAGTCTACAAACCGGGCTCTTATGTATATAACCCCAAATACACTGTCATTGACTATCTCATTCAGGCCGGTGGAATCTCTCCTTCGGCATCAGTAGATCAGATCAAAATTCTGGATAACAACAAGGCTGACGTATTCAGTCTAAAAGATTATCTGGATACAGGAAAATCCAGCAATCTGCCTGTAGTTAACTCCGGCGCCACAATTTTTGTCCCAGCTATTACTCCTGAAGTAAAAACTGGAGCACGAACCATATATGTCATGGGACAAGTAAATAAACCAGGCGCGTATGAGCTGGGCAAAAACGCAACGTTCATGGATGCTCTGGCCAATGCTGGCGGACAAACACTTTATGGCGACCTGCGTAAAGTTCGATTAATCAGGGCATCTGGTATTATCGAGCATTTTGATATGCAATCGTTTCTTGAAGGAACCCAGAACCACAAATTACCCAAAATGCAGACTGGGGATGTCATTTATATTCCAACAAGAACTGATCTGAATGAAAAATCCTGGCTCAATATTGCACCAGGGCATGCAATAAAAATTATTGGGGCAGTTAATCGCCCGGGACGTTATGAATGGTCTAACGAAATGAGTCTGCTGGATTTAATCTCCAGTGTCGGTGGCCCCACTATCAACGCAGATACAGCACACATTCGCATTGTTCCAAACGACAAAAGCCCCCCAATTGAATATAATTTTAATCAAGCGATGGAGAAAGGGCTGGATGCATCCAGCCCTTTC
>CAZDYY010000283.1:0-3276 GCA_964509745.1 uncultured Legionella sp.
CGCCTGGTGCCGTTAAGTATTCCATTAACCAACGGGCAAACAGTTGAAATTATTACAGCCCCCGGCGCCAATCCAAACCCCGCCTGGCTGAATTTTGTGGTCACTGGAAAGGCACGCAGCAATATTCGAAACTTTCTGAAAACCCAGCATCATGCCGAGTCGATTGCGCTTGGTCACCGGTTTCTGGACCAGGCATTTACCGAACTGGCCAGCGAATTTTCGAAAGTTCCTCCTGAATCACTTCGGGCCTTATTGCACGATCTGAATTATAAAACCTCTGATGATTTGTTTTACGCTATCGGCATTGGTAATCAAATGCCGATGGTAATTGCCAGGCGCCTTATCGTTGTGCAAGACGGGGGGGATTTGGAAAAATCCTCTAAAAACAGTTCATTGCCCATTAAAGGCACTGAAGGCATGGTGTTGCATTTTGCCGAATGTTGCCAGCCTATCCCTGGTGATAACATTGTAGGGCGCTTCCAGCAGGGACGAGGTATTCTGGTGCATGCCAGTGATTGCCCTGTTATCAAGACTGCACGTGGTAATCCTGAACAATTTATTTCATTGCGCTGGGATGAAAATGTTCAGGGTGAGTTCTGGGTGGATATTACTGTTGATGTGGCAAATCAACGCGGGGTATTGGCTGCACTTGCCACAGCTATTGCTGAAGCTGAATCCAATATTGGCAATATCAGTGTTGATCCACGGGATGGTCGTCACAACGCTGTAACGTTCTCTATTAGTGTGCTCAATCGAACTCACCTTGCCCGGGTAATGAGACGCCTGCGTGCAAACCCGGTTGTCATGCGACTTTATCGAAATAAACAGGGAGGTTAACCATGCAATCCATCCATACGGAACTGGCTCCCGCAGCGATTGGTACATATAGTCAGGCCATTCGTAGCGGAGATACTGTGTATTTATCCGGTCAAATACCGCTTGATCCACAAACCATGCAACTGTGCAGTGATGAAATTCGTTTACAAATAGCACAGGTTTTTTCCAATCTTGCCGCAGTATGTGAAGCTGCGGGTGGCAGTTTGGCCAGAATAGTAAAATTATCAGTTTATCTAACCGATTTGAATCATTTTCCTTTAATCAATGAAGCCATGTCCCATCATTTTGACGAGCCATGGCCTGCCCGTGTTGCAATCGGAGTCGCTGCTTTACCACGCGACGCTCAGGTTGAGATTGACGGGGTCATGGTACTGTAGAGCCTATATGAGTATTTTATCCCTGAATGGTGTCAGTCTGGTCGTGTCGGGAAACGCCATTCTTGATAAAGTTGACTGGCAAATCCAGCCACAAGACAGAATTGCCCTTGTAGGACGTAATGGAGCAGGCAAATCAACTCTGTTGAAGTTGTTGCAGGGTGAAATCGTCCAGGACAGTGGACATATTCACCGGATAAATGGATTGCAGGTTGCCGGACTCATGCAGGAGGTGCCGGTTAATGAAGATGGAACAGTGTATCATTTTCTGGTCAGGGGGCTTGGTGAAAAGGGTGATGTACTGGCCCGTTTTTACAGTCTCTCTCAGGGCAACGACATGGATGCTCTGGCACACTGTCAACAGCAAATGGATAATTTGCATATCTGGGATTTGTTGCCTCGTATCGAGACCATGGCTACGCGTCTGGGGATTGACCCGTCTGCAGCGATGAATCAACTGTCTGGTGGCATGAAGCGCCGGGTTTTGCTGGCAGCCGCACTGATAGCGGAGCCTGATTTGTTATTGCTTGATGAGCCAACCAACCATCTGGATATCAATGCAATAGAATGGCTGGAATCCTGGTTAAAAAACTACTCCGGCAGCTTGCTGGTTGTGACCCATGATCGGGAATTTCTGGCACAGGTGGCGAATCGTATCGTTGAAATTGATCGCGGCAAATTGCATGGTCATGATTGCAGTTACGAAACCTATCTGGATCGCCGAGAGGCCATGCGGATGGCTGAAAATACACAGCATGATTTGTTTGACAAGCGTTTAAGCGAAGAGGAAGCCTGGTTAAGAACCGGGATTAAAGCAAGAAGAACACGCAATGAAGGCAGGGTGCGCGCGTTAAAGGCCATGAGAGATCAACATCGGCAACGCCGCGCGCAAGTCGGCAAGGTCAAGTCACTGTCACTGGATGTGGAACGTTCTGGCAACCTGGTCATCGAGGCTGAACATCTGGAATACAGCCTGAATGGTCGTCAATTGTTACGTGATTTTTCATTTGTTTTGACACGTGGCGACAAAGTGGGAATTGTTGGTCCGAACGGTTGTGGCAAAACCACGCTGGTACGATTATTGCTGGGCGAACTAACACCGGACTCAGGTCTGGTGCGTCGCGGGACGTCATTATCCATCGCCTATTTTGATCAATTACGCCGTCTACTGGATGAAAATCAAACGGTCATGGCCAATGTTGCTGATGGTGCAGATTATGTCACTATTCAGGGAAAACAAAAGCACGTTGCCTCATATCTGCGTGATTTTTTGTTTGAGCCCGAACGATTTAACCAGCCGGTGTCATCACTGTCGGGTGGCGAACGAAATCGTTTGCTGCTGGCAAAGCTGTTTGCGAAGCCTGCCAATTTACTGGTTCTTGATGAACCCACCAATGATTTGGATATCGAGACCCTGGAGTTACTGGAGACCATGCTGGTTGATTATCCAGGAACCTTGTTATTGATTAGTCATGACAGATCGTTTATTAATCAGGTGGTCACCAGTGTGTTGATTCATGAGGGTGATGGCGTGTTCAATGAATACCTCGGTGGATACGATACGTATCGCAATGAGAAAAAACAACCGGCACAGCGTGTTGTTCCCGCTCCGGTTGAACGTCAAAAGAATACCGCTAAACTTGATGTTACCGAGCAACGCGAGTTAACCAGATTGCCATCGCAAATCGAGTCTCTGGAAAAAAATATTGCAGAATTGCATGCTGAAATGTCTGACCCGGAGTTTTATAGGCAAAATGAGTCAAATATTGCCAGCTCACAGCGTAAACTGATAGAATATGAAGCAAAACTTGAAGAATTTTATGCTCGCTGGGAAGTTTTGGAAGCAAAGCGCTGATTTTTCCCGGTGATGCCCGCAATCACTTGATATCAGGATAATACATCATGCTTTCGTTTACACTGGTCGTATTTTTATCGGCAATTGTACTGGTTTATTCGCAGGAGTTTACGCGCTTGTTGCGCAAGCTTATGGCTATACCTGGGGTAAAATTGTTTGTTCCATTATTGATTGCATCATGGGCCGTTGAAATTCACGAGTATCAGATAT
>CAZDYY010000284.1:0-3273 GCA_964509745.1 uncultured Legionella sp.
TGTCAGCTTGTAAAATTTTGCTAATCTACAGGGATACACTACACTTTCAGTATCATGAAAAAAAATATTTTGATCCTGAATACCGGTGGCACAATCAGCATGCTGAAATCGGCTCATGGATATGTGCCGTCGCATGGTTATGTCCAGGCGGTGCTTGAAAAGATGCCTGTGTTATCACGCGCAGACATGCCTCGTTTTGTTATCAGGGAATATACCCCGCTGATTGATTCTTCAAATATGTCGATAGCTGACTGGAACCGGATTGCTACAGATATTGGCGGGGCGTACGATCAATTTGATGGTTTCATTATTTTTCATGGCACCGACACCATGGCGTACACTGCATCCGCATTGTCATTTATGCTGGAGAATCTGGGCAAGCCGGTCATCCTGACGGGTTCGCAAATTCCCCTGTCTGAAGTTCGCAATGATGCCGTGGATAATATTATCACCTCGCTGTGGCTGAGCGCGCACCATCCTGTTAACGAAGTTTGTATTTATTTCAACCAGAAGTTGCTGCGGGGTAATCGTGCGCAAAAGATTAGTTCGGAACAATTTGACGCCTTTGATTCGCCCAATTTTCCCCAGCTTGCGGAGTTTGGAATTGATATCAGGATTCACCAGGATTTGTTGCTTTCTCCACCGGTAAAACCGTTTTGCCTGCATACGATCAAACCGCAGCATATCGCCAACATTCGCCTGTTCCCGGGTTTGTCGATAGAGGTGCTTGATACCATTCTGCACACTAAGCTGCGCGGACTGGTTCTGGAGACGTATGGTTCGGGCAATGCACCAAATAACGATCCGGTCTTTTTGCAACTTCTGGAACAGGCCTGCAATCGGGGTGTGGTGATTGTTAATTGCACGCAGTGCCAGCACGGCAGGGTGGCGATGGACCAGTATGCTACGGGGTATTCCCTGAAGAAGGCGGGACTGGTCAGCGGGTATGACATGACCCCGGAGGCAACTCACTGTAAATTATTATATCTGCTGGGCAAGTATACGGATGTTGACCGGGTAAAAGCCCTGATGGAAACAAATCTTTGTGGCGAGTTGACAGAATAGGGGAAAGTTTGTCATCCCCGGTCTGCAAGGGGATGACGTCTGTATTTTTAGCAAGATCACAGTTTTAATCGGATAACCCTGGGCTAATCCATACTCTTTTCCACCAGTTCCCGCAGATCTTTTGATAAATCATTCGTAGCCAATACCTTCAGCTGGTGCTGGATTGAAGCCTTGCGTGGTGCATCCAGGCGTTGCCAGCGGGTAAACGGTGTGGCAAGACGGGCGGTGATTTGCGGGTTGATTTTATCCAGCTTTAACAGCATTTCAGTTAAAAAGGCATAGCCGCTGCCATCTTTGGCATGAAAATGACGGGGATTGGCTTGAGTGAATGCACCGATAACGGCCCGCACCTTGTTGGGATTTTTGAAGTTGAAATCAGGGTGTGCGAGCAGGATTTTGACCTGTTCCAGTGTACCGGGCAATTCACAACTGGCTTGCAGGGCAAACCATTTATCCAGTACCAGCTCGTCGTTTTTCCATTGTTGATAAAATGCATCAACGGCTTTCTGGCGTGGCGTTGTTTGCGAGCAGTTGACCAGTAACGAGAGACTGGCGATTTGATCGGTCATGGTTCTGGCAGTATTAAACTGTTCACGACAGAGTGCCAGTGTTGCAGCTTCATCTGCTTTCATCATCAGGCACAGGCAGGTATTGCGCAATTTGCGTCGACCATAGGCTTTGCCGTTCATGGCATGATCTTCCTGTTGCCATAACGTCTGGTAGCGTGTTTTTGCTTTTGATAACAACGCTCGTCCAAGTTCTGCCCGAAAGAAATCACGCGCAGCTTCAACGCGTTCAACATCCACATCCGCCAGTGTTGCCGCAACGTCTTCAAAACCTGGCGGGGTTAGCAGTTCAGCGCGCAGGGCGGGGTCAAGGGTTTCATCTTCCAGCACATGCAGGAAGGCGTTCAGCAGCGCGTCTGGAATTTGCCAGTCCGTACGGGGTGATTGATAGCAATTTTTTATACAGGCCAGTGCCAGGTTTTGTGCCGCATCCCATTTGGCAAAGCCATTGGTTTCAAAGCGCAGCAGGGCCAGCAATTCTTCTTGGCTGGCTTCACGGTGTATGATGACAGGGGCGGAAAAATCTCGCAGCAGGGAAACAACCGGATTGGCCGGCAAATGATCGAAATGGAACGTTTGTGTCGTTTCACGTAATTCCAGCAAGGCCTCATGAGCCAGGACACCACTGGCATCAAACAGCACAACCCGTACCGGTATATGAAACGGTTTTTTGTCTGCACATTCAGGTGTTGGCGGACAGGATTGTGTCAGGGTCAGGCTTAATCGCCCATCGCTGAATTCAGTGCTTACACGCACTTCAGGCGTGCCTGCCTGACTGTACCAGTGCTTGAATTGTGTGAAATCCACATGATTTGCATCTTCCATTGCGGCAACAAAATCATCTATTGTCACCGCCTTGCCATCATGGCGTTCGAAATACAAATCCATTCCGCGCCGAAAGGCCTCATCTCCCAGCAGGGTTCGTTGCATGCGGATGACTTCAGCTCCCTTGTTATAGACCGTGGCGGTATAAAAATTGTTTATTTCCTGATAGGACGCGGGGCGTACAGGATGCGCCATCCGGCCTGCGTCTTCAGGGAACTGGATGTTGCGTAATGTTTTTACATCCAGAATCCGGTTGACGTCACGTGAATTCATGTCGCGTGAAAATTCCTGATCACGAAAGACAGTCAAGCCTTCTTTCAAACTTAATTGAAACCAGTCACGACAGGTGATGCGATTGCCTGTCCAGTTATGGAAATATTCGTGTGCAACCACACTTTCAATGCCCGCATAATCCTGATCGGTTGCCGTATCGGGACGTGCAAGGATGTATTTGGAGTTGAAAATATTCAGCCCCTTGTTTTCCATCGCTCCCATGTTGAAATCACTGACCGCCACGATCATGAAAATATCCAGATCGTATTCGCGGCCAAATTTTTCTTCATCCCAGCGCATGGCTTTTTTCAATGAATCCATTGCATGCCCGCATTTGTCTTCATTGCCAGGCTCCACGTAAATACGTAATTCAACGGTTTTGCCTGAACAGGTGACAAAGTGATCGGTGACGCACGCCAGACGTCCTGCCACAAGGGCAAATAAATAGGATGGTTTTTTGAATGGATCCTGCCATACCGCCCAGTGTCGACCGTCATTGTCTTCGCCTGAGTCCACCAGGTTGCCGTTGGAGAGCAGTACAGGG
>CAZDYY010000285.1:0-3272 GCA_964509745.1 uncultured Legionella sp.
CACCCACCCGGTGCTATCCGGATCTGCCGTAGAAAATATCACCAACTCTTCTCTTGATGAGGTAGTCGTCACAGATACCATTCCTCTTTCAGATGAAGCCATGAAGTGCAAAAAGATCAGGGTCGTAAGCCTTGCCGAAATGCTTGCACAGGCGATCAAGCGAGTTAACGTGGAAGAATCTGTCAGTTCAATGTTCGAAGAATAAAATAGCAGAATAAAAAAAGAGCCGCTAATGCGGCTCTTTTTATTTAAAACGTATTAATCGCGACTTCCAACATATTTGTCATCAAAATAGTGACGTAATTTGGTTCTCAATGTACCCCGGCTAATTCCCAGCATAATGGCTGCACGTGATTGATTGTATTTGCAGTGTTCCATAACTGCACGGAATAACGGGGTTTCAATTTCTTCAAGTACAAATTGATACAGATCAACCGGATCAGTTCCCTTAAGTTCGGAAAAATATTTTTGTACAGATTGAGTCACACTTGCTGCCAAAGATGCAGTGGATTCAAACACTTCGTTACCACTTGTTGTCATTATTCCGATCTCCTTCTATGTAAAACAGTATTTTATCTAATTGAGCATTTCTCGACAAGCAAAAAATCACTCTACGAACAATTAAATTACAACCAGGCTACACGCCATTCCGGGTACTTTCCGGAACGGCGTGTAAAGAAAATTAAAACTTCAACATGGCAGAATCAAATGGTTTGTCATTGACTGCCAGCTTGCCATCCGCCAGCTTGAACTCAACCACATAATCAGAGCCTTGTGTAGATAATAATCCAGATTGAACCATGTTTGCCAGTCTTTCATTCACTTGTTGATCAATTGACTGTTGCTGGTCACCCGCTGGCGCAGTGGCTTCGCCTTCGCTGGTTGGCGCAGTTGTTCCGTCCGCTGCAGGGGCAGCCACTGGTTCACTTGCAGTAATTTGCATGCTTGATGATTTAGTGACTGAATCATGTAACAATTGTTTCACAACTGCTGCAGACAGCACAAACTTGCCCTGTCCCTGAATTTTCTGGATTAACTGAAAAGGGTTATCAGTGCCAACCGCTGGCAGAGAGACTTGTAACGAGCCTTTAATCATGCCGTCCGGCATCGTCACACTTAATTCCGACAACTCAAATTTTGCGCCCTTGCCAAGCAATTTTGGCAACTCAGGCATCATCATGAACATGACCTTTTGACGCTCCGCAACTGAATCCTGTTGCATTTCATTTGCCTGCCGGTTCAGTTTTTCCAGTACATCGGCATCAAGATTATTGATAGACAACGCAACAAGTGCGGGGCCATATTGTTTACCCGCAGACACCAGTTTACCCAGCGATACCTTCAGGTGTGAACTAAACAAGCCTTCACTGATATCACTGCTTGAGTTCACATCAAGCTGTTCAACATCCATTATCGTTTTATTGTCCTGGACAACCTGAAACGAAGGCATTGAAAGGTTGGCATCACCAAGATACAAGGAGTGATCAGTCCGGTGCAAATTATAGTCAGTCACCACTTTACCAAGAACTGCACTCACCTTGTCATTGCCAAAACGAAGACCATCCAGCGTCATGCTTCCGCTTATGGCATCATTATCATAGGATATCACCGTATCACTGGTCATACCCTTCCATTCAAACTGCTTGTTTCCCTGTCTGGAAATCAGTTTGAACATGGGCATTTCCATGCTCAGGGTGCTTTGATTAAAATAGCTGACAAAAATATTGAAGTTCATGACCGGCGCAATGGACTCAGCCGTATAGTTCTGTGCAAACTGTTTATTCCAGTCTTGCGACAGGGTAACCTGGCTTCGAGCATAACCAAAGCCAAACATGGGTTTGGAATCAACAAACATTACCGGGCCATGATAAATCTGCACCGGCACCTGCATCTGGTAATCCTGAGCAAGCACTGTAGACATTTCGCCGTTCTGATTTTTTACTGTTCTTGCAGGAATATGCAAAGACCAGTTTAATTCTGCTTTTGAACAAAACCAGCCTCGATGATACTCCTTGACTTCAACCACCATGCCATTGGATTGATTCAGCATCACAATATTTTTTTTCAGCGTTCTCTCGGTAATTATTCCTGTTGCATAATAACTTCCGAGGAACAGAGCGGCCAGAATAACCACCAGTCCTGCCAGTTTTTTCATTCATATTCTCCATAATTAATGATTACATTCGCATACTATCAAGAAATCGCGGTATAATCATAGATTATCATATTAATAGCGACAATAATCTAACCATGAGAAAAACAGCGTACTTTTGGCGGAAAGGCCTGTGGGCACTGACGAGTTTATTTTTCCTGATTCTGGTTTGCGGTTGTATTCTTTACCTGTATGCAGCAAGCCAGCTACCCAATGTAGACTCTCTGAAAACAGTTAAAATGCAGGTCCCTCTTAAAATCTATACTCAGGATGGATTATTGATTCAGGAATATGGTGAACAACGACGTGAACCATTATCCTATGAAGACATCCCGCCAACCCTGGTACATGCCCTGCTTGCAACAGAAGATCAACGATTTTTTGATCATCCCGGCGTAGATATCTATGGTCTGGCGCGGGCAACGGTTCGCATGATTCAGACAGGCACCAAATCACAGGGTGGCAGTACCATTACCATGCAGGTTGCCCGTAACTTTTTCCTGAGTCGAAAGAAAACGTTTCTGCGTAAATTTAATGAAATCATGCTGGCGATTAAAATAGACCGCGAATTAAGCAAGGAAAAAATTCTTGAATTGTATTTGAACAAGGTTTATCTCGGCAATCGTGCCTATGGTGTGGGCGCTGCCGCGCAAATTTATTACGGAAAACCGCTGAAAGAGCTTAACATTGCCCAGCTGGCCACCATTGCAGGCTTGCCGCAGGCTCCCTCAACCCAAAATCCCATTGCGAATCCCAGGGCTGCAATAAAACGACGTGATCATGTACTCGAGCGCCTGTATGAAGAAAAGTACATCACGCAGGCTCAATATGAAGAAGCCCTCAAACAACCCGTCACAGCAAAATATCATGGCGCCACACTACAGGTAAATGCTCCCTATGTAGCCGAAATGATTCGCCAGTCCCTGTTTGATAACTTTGGTGAAAAAGCCTATACCGATGGATTTAAAGTATATACAACTATCAAAGGGCCGTTACAAAACGCTGCAAACCAGATTGTTGAAGAACACCTGCTGGCCTACGATCGCCGGCACGGATACAGAGGCCCCGTTGCCCAGGCCCGGGAAGAACAATTGCAATCACCTGAAGCCATTCATGATCT
>CAZDYY010000286.1:0-1263 GCA_964509745.1 uncultured Legionella sp.
AGAACTATAAGGTTGTTTGATATCAAACGCTCTGGATACAACTTCAATCTCATTGCGGCTGGTCAGTGCCTGAACCCCGACTTGTGGCAATAATGCAGACCAGGCTTGTGGTACAACTTCGCTCTGGGCCATATAATTACTATAAGCCGCCTTGAATGTCGGGTCATTTTCCAGTGATTGACGATACACATCCATCAAATCCGTTGCATGCGACATTGGTATGGCAGTCAGGGCAAACACCCCGCACAGAACACGACGCGCAATCACGAGATTTGGTTTTAGCATGAAGTCTTGTCCTGAAAAGCAAAGGCATTGTGTTTTAATTTGTCGACAAGTGGCGGAAGGCAGGTTTCAAAGATCACACGTTTATCCCATTGCCCCTGGTGATCAAAACTATGCAACTGTCCTTGCATCACAGGTGGTTTACCCACAATGGCAAACAATCTGCCGCCAGGCACCAGTTGTAAACGTTCAATTTCAGTCAATGCTTCAACGGCCCCGGTAAATACGATGACATCATACGGGGCAAAATCCAGCCAGCCTTGTGACGCATCTCCGGTATACAATTCAACATTGGTGCACTGATGATCCGCCAGTTTTCGACCCGCATCCCGTGTGAAATCAGCATAATAATCCACACTGACAACTTTTTTGCACAAACGACTTAACAATGCTGTTAAAAAGCCGGTGCCGGTACCAATTTCAAGTACAATTTCGTTCTGTTGCAGTGCCAGTGACTCCAGCAGCAATGCCTCTTCCAGCGGAGTCATCATGCTTTGCCCATGTGGCAACGGAACTTGCATATCCGAATACGCAAAAGGGGCCAGGGACTGAGGAAGAAATTCATCACGATGAACATTGTCAAAAAGCGCAATAACACGCTCATCCAGTACGCCACCAGTGCGTAATTGTTGTTTAATCATATTGGTACGTGCAACGCTATTACTCATAAATCGCCCAGGTTAACAGGATAAAATATTCGAAGAATTCTAGCAGAGATTCATTGAATTAACAAAACGATGGGCTTATATTTCCTGCATCATCTCGCAGTTAAACTCTGGCACCAGACTTTTCAGCAAAATCAGTAATTCATCGTTCTGATGTTCCGCGCACGCTGTACTGATCATGCGCATGGTCTGGGAAAGATCTGCCCAGTCAATTTGACGATATGATGACTTGAACAGTTTTTCATGCCCTGTTTTCTCAAGTTGCTCGGAAGCATGAAACAATTCTTCGTACAACTTTTCACCCGGACGCAAGCCG
>CAZDYY010000286.1:1273-3228 GCA_964509745.1 uncultured Legionella sp.
GTATACTTGATCTTGATGTCCTGCCCCGGTTGTTTTCCCGCCAGACGAATCATTTGCTCGGCCAGATAAGAAATTTTTACAGGTTCACCCATATCAAGGACAAATATTTCTCCGCCACTGCCATTGATCATGGCTTGCAGGATCAACTGGGAGGCTTCAGGAATGGTCATAAAATAACGTTCAATGTCAGGATGGGTTACTGTAAGCGGACCACCCTGCTGCAGCTGTTTTTGAAACAATGGAACTACACTGCCGGCTGACCCAAGCACATTACCAAAACGTACGGTGATAAATTGTGTATTAACCCGGGCATTGAGATTTTGACAAAAAATTTCTGCGACTCGCTTGGTTGTACCCATTATATTTGTCGGATTCACAGCTTTATCTGTGGAGATTAAAATAAATTTCTCAGCGCCGACAGCTGCACTGGCCTGGGCCACAATCTGCGTTCCAAGAACATTATTGCCAACAGCAACGCGAATTTGATCTTCCAGCAAAGGCACATGCTTGTAAGCCGCCGCATGAAAAACAACATCCGGTTTGAATTTTGCCAGGACATCATCTACCGCAATCTTGTCGGTAACACTAACCAGAGCCAGCTGGAGCTTGACATCAGGATAACGTGCGCTGATTTCCTGATCAATGCTGTATAAATTATATTCGCAACTATCCAGAATCAGCAGCTTTTCAGGTTTAAGAGCAGCAATTTGACGGCACAGCTCCGAACCAATTGAACCGCCACCGCCAGTTACCAGAATACGCTTGTTCTGGATAGCTGTAGCAATTATATCCCAGCTCAGATTGACTTGATCGCGACCGAGCAAATCTTCAATATTCACTTGTCTAAGGGCGTTGACCTCTACATGACCAGACACCAGCGCCTGCAGGCTCGGCAAGGTACGAAACGGGACATTGGCAGCCACACAATGTTTGACAATTCTGCGCATCAGCGAAGATCCAGCAGACGGAATTGCGATAAATATCAAATCAATCTGGTGCCGCGATACCAAATCCGCAATGGCTGCAATTTTACCCAGCACAGGCACACCATGCACTTCAAGACCGCACTTGCTCTGCCTGTCATCAACCATACCAACTGTCTTGTAAGACGGGTTACGTTTTAAATCACGCAGCAACCCTTCTCCTGCCTGTCCAGCCCCAACGATTAATACACGTTTTCCCTCACTTTTTGTATCTTTCCCGTTTTTCATGTCTCCTTGATGCCGGAAAAATAATCTGGCTCCACATAACAAGGTAACAAGAATCATGGAATACAACGGAATAACCGCACGAGGAATGTGTTGCAGCAGTGAAGAAAAGTAAAACAATGGAATAACAGCTATCATCGCAGTCACCACAGCACGCAGGATGCGACCGACATCACTAAGGGACGCAAAACGCCAGAGACCACGGTATACCTTATAATAATAATAACAGGCGATCTGCACAACAGCCAGAATTGCCAGAGCAGACATGGAATAGGATATGGTCTGGCTATCCGGAAATGGTTGCAAGTTATAACGTAACCAATAGGCAAGATACCATGCAACGGGGATTGACAAGACATCAAACGCAACAACAGGTAATTTTGAATATACTTTCCGCAGATAAAATTGAATGCTATCCATTTCAATACTCATTTTACAATCCTTCCATTATTCATGAGTTCCCTCGCCGCGCCAGGGACAACTTGGTTTACTCCATATTACTATACATTGCGCTTGATTTGGTAGATTTCATAACGATAAAAACCTTGTGCATTTCCTGTTTTCAAACTGGCCTGCAATTGATAATGTTTGTCAGACTTCAGCCTTTTTGACAAACAGACATCCGCCGGTGTATAAATTTCACGTCCATTTTCCATCAGTGAGGTTAATATAATCACCTCAGGACGTTCTTGCAGAACGCTCTTGCACAGACGCTGGTACATGCCTTGATGTTTATCCCGGGTCATG
>CAZDYY010000287.1:0-3226 GCA_964509745.1 uncultured Legionella sp.
TTTGTGGACGTTGGCGGTTATGCAGTTCAGCCAGAGACTGGATGACGTTTTCCGTGTGCGTGTACTGGTTGTGCTGGGTGCGTTGAGCATTGGTTTTATTTTATTTCTACTCATGACATCCAACCCGTTTTTACGCCAGTTTGAGCTGTTGAACAGCCAGGGACGTGATTTGAATCCCTTGTTGCAGGATCCTGGCTTTTTGTTTCATCCACCCATGCTGTATATGGGGTATGTCGGATTTTCTGTCGCTTTTGCCTTCGCAATTGCTGCCTTGTGGCTGGGGCATGTTGAAACGTCCTGGGCGAGGTGGGCGCGGCCATGGACACTGGGAGCATGGTGTTGTTTGTCAGCAGGCATTACGCTCGGCAGCTGGTGGGCATATCGGGAGCTGGGCTGGGGGGGCTGGTGGTTCTGGGACCCGGTAGAAAATGCATCATTCATGCCGTGGCTGGTGGGAACCGCCTTGTTGCACTCCCTGATTGTCAGTGAGAAACGCCAGCAGTTTGTGGCCTGGACCATGTTGCTGGCGATTACTGCATTTTCCCTGAGTTTGATTGGTACGTTTCTGGTACGTTCCGGGGTTTTAACCTCGGTGCATGCGTTTGCAGTCGATCCTCAGCGCGGCTTGTATATTTTGCTGTTTTTATTTGTGGTAATTGGCGGATCGCTGCTGTTGTTTGCCCTGCGGGCGCAAACCTTGCGGGCACGGGAGAATCCAGCACCTGTGTCGCGGGAAAGCGCCTTGTTGCTGAATAATGTATTTCTTGCCGTTGCCATGCTAACCGTGTTGATGGGGACGGTGTATCCCTTGCTGGTGGATGGTCTGGGGCTCGGCAAACTATCGGTTGGCGCACCCTATTTTAACGCAGTATTTATTCCGCTGATGATTCCGTTGTTGATTCTGATGGGGGCTGGCATTCATGTACGCTGGAAACAGGACAGCATACTTCGGGTGATGAAACAGCTGGGTCTGGTTGGCGTAGCCAGTCTGGTGCTGCCATTGGTGTTGCTGATGTTTTTCACCAAAGGTATTCATGGTTCAGTCCTGCTGGGGCTGGTGCTGGCGTTCTGGATTATTCTGGGCTCGGTAAAAGCGTTGCTGCAGCGTATTAAACAACGTGGGATGTCTGGCATCAGCCTTGCGTTTGCCGGGATGATCACGGCGCACATTGGTGTTGCAGTCAGTGTGATTGGGGTTGCTGTCTCTTCCGGTTACGGAGTACAGGATGATGTGAAAATGGCACCTGGAACTGTTGCACATCTGGCAGGCTATCGCATTGAGTTTGTAAAGGAAACCGAATCCAAAGGCGCCAATTATCATGGCAGCAGGGCGCAATTTCAGATTGGCAACAAAATGATCTATCCGGAAAAGCGGATTTATGATGTCGGTCGCATGCCGATGACGGAGTCAGCCATTGATGTGACACCATTTCGTGATATTTATGTAGCATTGGGTGAGCCGCTTGATGATACGGCCTGGTCTGTGCGCTTGTATTATAAACCATTCGTGCGCTGGATATGGTGGGGTGGTTTCCTGATTGTAGCTGGTGGTGTGCTGGCGTTGTTAAACAGACGATATTATTCACGCGAGGTGATTGCATGAAAGCAGTGTATTGGCGAGTGATTCCCCTGGTGGTCTTTGCGTTGCTGGCGGTGTTTTTCTGGCGCGGGCTATCCCTTGACCCAAAGCATTTGCCGTCAGCAAGGCAGAACGAGCCACTGCCTTCGTTTGAGGTACCCATTCTTGGTAGCAGGACAGGTAACTTTACGCCGGCTGCGATGCATGGTGAGGTGGCTTTATTGAACGTCTGGGCAAGCTGGTGTGAAGCATGCACTGAAGAGCAGGTATTTTTGTTGCAACTGGAACGCGAAGGTGTTGCGATTTACGGGTTAAATTACAAGGATAATCCTGATGATGCAAAACACTGGCTATCCGAGTGGGGTAACCCCTATAAAATGACTGGATCGGATATTCGCGGGCAGGTAGCGATTGATTTGGGTGTATATGGTGCACCGGAAACATTTCTGCTGGACAAGGACGGCGTGATTCGTTATCGCCATGCAGGAATAATGACAGCCGAAGTTTGGCAAAATGAGTTCAAGCCACGCATGGCTGAACTGGAGAAGGCGGGATGAAGCGTGTCGTCATCATGGTGTTATTGCTGATGCAATCCATCGGATTTGCAAACACGCTCTATCCGCTGGATACACCGCAAAAAGATGCTCAATTTATGCATCTGTTACGTGAATTGCGTTGTCTGGTGTGTCAAAACCAGGATCTGGCTGACTCGAATGCGGGGCTTGCGCGGGATTTGCGGGATGAGGTCTATCAGCTGGTAAAAGAGGGGAACAGTGATGATGAAATTGTGCATTATCTCACAGCACGTTATGGAGATTTTATTTTATTCAAACCGCCGGTAAAGCTTGTAACTGCAATGCTATGGTTTGGGCCGGTGTTATTTATGTTACTGGGTATGTTGATTTTTTGGCGGACCTGTTTGAAGCGGACTTCTGATGAGTGAATGGTGGCTGTTGTTTTGTTTATTAATTCTGATGCTGCTTGCAGTCGGTATTGCCATTTATCCTTTACGCAAGAATCGCGGGGTGATGATACTGGCACCGGTGCTGGTTGCTGTGGCCGGCCTTGCGTACTGGCACTGGGGTGCATGGTCCGGGTGGGTGGAATATTTGCAGACTGGTAAAAAACAGCAACGCATTCAAGCCATGATGCAATCCATTAAAAATCCGGGTGAGCTGATTGCCAAACTCAGATTAACGCTGGAAAACGAACCCGATAGCGCACGCGGCTGGTATTTGCTGGGGAGGCTGTATGTCAGTCAAAACCAGTGGCAGCAAGCTGATGAAGCGTTTGCCCGGGCACATCGATTGCAACCGGAGAATGAGCAGATCACGGTAAATTATGCCCAGAACCTCTGGCAGCTCAATCATCAGAAATTTGACGAGACCAGCAGGGCGTTGCTCAAGGGCGTGCTGGATAAAAATCCTGAGCAACCCGATGCACTGGCAATGCTGGCGATGGATGCCTACAGCCGTCATGATTATCAACAGGCGATAGACTACTGGCAGCATTTATTGAAATTTGTCCCGCCGCAGTCAGAAGAAGCACAGGCGATTCGCAAGGCGATTGCAAAGGCGCAGGGGGACAGTGCAAAATGAATGAGTGGATGATTTGCACTGTCCCCCTGCGCCTTTGCAATCGCCTTGC
>CAZDYY010000288.1:0-3216 GCA_964509745.1 uncultured Legionella sp.
TGGCAGAACCGCACTGCATGTTGCCGCGTTTATCAGTCGTGAAATATGGCAAATCCTGTCTGACGCTTTGCCCGTCAGGGTGTCTGCTCGCGCTGCCCGGGGCGAGCCATGTACACAGCATGCCCGCCTGCAGAGGTTCAGGTCTCACACCAGCACCAGGCCGTGCTTCCTGAAACCACGCTGTAAATACCAGGCCACACAAAACATTCCGAGGCCAAACAGACAGGCGACCAGTCCGAGATTTTGATAGTATTCCTGATAGATGGGCAGGCTTTGTACGGGAGATGTGACGTCTTTGGGCAATGCTACCCAGCGTGCTATGCGTCCGGACAGGGTATTGGACAAGGATGAGGCAAGATACCATGTGCCCATGGCAAACCCGAGTGCGTGCCTGTCGCAATACAGGCCAATCATGCTCAGGCCTATCGCGCTGACCCACAATTCTGCAAGCGTAATGAGCACGTAGGTGATGGCAATGTAATTGCCGTTGATAATGCCCTGGTTGCCATCCTTTGCAACCCAGCCAATAAACAGCAGGGCTATTCCTGATACAAATACGCCGCAGGCAAATTGCCATGGAATGGAAAATTTTGGATACCGTTGATAAAACCTGGGCAGTTGCAAGCCAATTGCAATGATGAGCAAAGGATTCAGCATTTGATATTGGGCAGGAGAAATCAGAAAACCAGCCAGATGCAAATCCGAGTTATTTTTGGCAAACAAGACCAGGGTGCTGTTCATCTGGTTATAAATCACAAAAAATACAATGGCCTCGAGGATTAACAAGGCCGCTACGGATTGTTTGTAACGTGTCTCCCCGGTCAGTTTTGCTGTTTTAAACAAAAACCAGGTGATCCCGAGACCGCAACCTATGGAGATGGTAATCATGGCAAATGTGATATGTGACCATGCAAACAGGGTGAACAGGTAGATCGAAAGAAAATAACCTGCCAGCTGACACCAGGCCGTCAGGGACAAGGGCTGTTTGTCCTTGCCGCGGGTGACATTATCATATAAAGAATAGCGCCAGGCGAAATTGAGCGCTGCAATCGCTTTTCCAACAAATACCAGTGCCAGAACAGACAGAGGGCCATAGCGACTGTCCAGCAGTGAGGGCGCAATCATGGCGGCCAGCAGTGCCCCAACGTTAATGGCCATATAGTAAAACGTCATGGCTGATTTGGCTTTCACGGCATCTTCAATATAAATTTGCGACACCATGGCTGACGCGGTGCCCATTAACAGAGAGTTTGAGGCGGGTATCAATGCATAGGCGGTGAGAAACAGGATATCGCCATGTGACGGGATAGTATACCCGCTTAACATCACCAGCAAATATGCCAGAGCCAGCAGGATGCTGCCAAATAAAATGCTGCGCCTTAATCCAAGGATGCTGTCAGCCATGAAACCACCCAGAATGGGCATCAAATAGCCTGTTGCCTGGGTGACCCCGATGAACGCATACGCTTTGGCCTGATCATAGCCGAGGCCCCGGGCAAGCAGTGGCCGGGTTAAAAAGAGAATCAGGATGGTATTCAGCGCGTAGGTGGAAAACTGGCTCCAGAAGGTAATCATGACGATGTTGGTGGTTTGCTTTTGCTGAATATCAAACGATGGCAAGGCTTTTTTTAATAAAGGATGCATGTGTGACTCTGCCCTGAATTGTTGGGTGCACAATTCAATACTATACTGCTTAACATAAACATTGTTAATATGAATGCATCTTAATCAAGCAAGTATTTTATGACGACTGACAAAATTTCCGTTCACGAAAAGGAAGTTCATGTTGCCTGGGGAGACATGGATGCACTCGGGCATGTTAACAATGTCCGCTATTTTGATTATTTCCAGGAAGCACGCATTGAATGGCTGCGAACCCTGAATCTGGACATGCGCCAGACAACAGGACCGGTGGTTGTTCATATTGCCTGTACTTTCCTGAAGCCGGTGTTCTATCCCTCCACACTGGTTTTGCGCAGCAGTTTGCACAGTCCGGGGCGCTCCAGCATGATGATGGATCATGATCTGTATCAAAATGATCAATTGATGGCGCAAGGCACCTGTAAAATCGTCTGGGTTGATTATCTGCAAAACAAGCCAATCCCGTTTCCGGAAGAAATTCGCAAGCAGATTTCCAGATCGGGGATTTGAGCTACACTTCAATTACACAGCTTTAATTGTGATCATGTTGTGTTCTGGAGGATCAAATCATGGAAACAAATACAAAAAAGAAGCTAACCAGGGCATGTTTGTTTGCCTGTGCCCTGTTGGCCAGTGCCACCTGCAGTGCCTGGCACGGCGGTGGTTATCATGGTGGCTGGCATCACGGAGGCGCTTATCATGGCTATTATCATCGCGGAGCCTGGGGTGGTGGCTGGGGCGGCTGGGGTGGTACCGGGATAGTCATTGGAGTGCCACTGGGCGGGTATTATGGTCCAGGATATTATTCCACGGTATGTCAACGGGTCAGGGTGTGTAATGCGTATGGACAATGCTGGGTGCGCACCCAGTGCTAGTCGTTGTTGATGATCTGAAAAGGGCCCGAACGGCCCTTTTTTTATGCAGAAACAATTCAGAAACATCCTGGTTTATGGTCTATAATTTAATCACGCAACATAATAATTGATCACACGGAGGTTATTATGAAGACCAGCATGAAAGTGAATGTCGTCCGGATGTTTGTATTTGTTTTTGCATTAATGGCCAGTGCTGTGTGTAATGCCTGGTGGGACAGGTGTGGTGGATATTATCACCGCGGCTACTGTCATCCAGGCGGACATTGCCGGTTGGGATGCAGCCCCAAAGTCATCGTGAACGTGCCATTTGGCGGCTATTTCCCGGGTTATTATTATGCAGCATCCTGCCAGATGATTCAGACCTGCAGTTATGGCAACTGCTGGATGACGAGAGTATGTAATTAATGAACCTTTCGGGTTACTTGCCCGGTCACATCACCCAGGACGCCCCGCAGGGGGCGTCGTATAGGGGTTCTGGATAGAATTTCATTCACATTATGGAAGGACTTGCTTCTTTTTGTGTCATTGCATCGTATACACCAGGTAATACCATCCCTGTGAAAATAATCATTCCACCGGCTATAACCCGGAAGCTTATAATTTCCTGCAGGAGGATTACTGCGAAAATTGCTGAAAATAAAGGCTCCAGATTATATATAAGCATGGCTCTTGTTGGCGTAGTATACCGCTGGAAGGTTGT
>CAZDYY010000289.1:0-3216 GCA_964509745.1 uncultured Legionella sp.
CACCGCACGGTGATCAAAGCTTAATGACAGGGGCAGCATGTTATGGACCGCAACCTTGCCATTATCGCTTACGACGGCTGAATACAATCGACCCACCGCCAGAATGGCGACCATGGGAGGCACAATAATCGGGCTGGCGAAACGTCCGGCGAATTTGCCGAAATTTGACAGGGTAAGGGTAGCGCCTTTCAGATTTTCTGCGGGTACTGTGCGATCCTGAACGGCCTTTTTATAGCTGTTAATGGTTTCACGCAAGCCTTGATCGGTTTGTTCGGCTACATCGCGAATCACTGGCACAAACAAGCCTTCTTCATTGTCCATGGCCAGTCCAAGATGCAGTTCAGAAAAACATTTGCGTGCGCCATGCTGTGTATCAAACCAGGCGTTTAATGCGGGTTCCTTTTTGCATGCATATTGAATTGCCCGGATGAGTCGTACCGTGATATCTGTTTTTTCACTCCAGGCGTTAATGTCTGCTTCATCGAAAATACTGACAGGCACCACGTCCCGATGCGATTGCACCATACTGTTTAACATCGCCCGGCGTACGCCGCGCAATGGCTCAAACCCTGCCGGGGGTTGAGCTTTTTTATCGGCGGCCTGTTGTATATCGTCACGGGTGATGAGGCCATGTTCGCCGGTTGGGGTAACGGTTTTCAGATCGATATTCAGTTTTCTTGCCAGCAGGCGTACAGCGGGTGTCGCTTTTGCGCGTTCACTGGTACGACCGGAACCGATAACAAAATGATCCTCACTGACTTCACTGCTTTCTTCCAGATTGCCCACCACAGTCCCTTTGTCGACACGGGCCGAGGCTACTGCTTCAAATTCCACCAGTGGTTCGCCGGTTTTGATCACATCGCCTGGCTTGCCATACAGTTTGGTAATCGTGCCGCTTTGCGGGCAGGGGACGTCAACGACGGCTTTCGCTGTTTCCATGGACACCATGGGTTGATCGGCCGTTACGGTGTCGCCCGCGCTAACAAACCATTCGTGAATTTCAGCATCGGGTAGTCCTTCGCCCAAATCAGGTAAATTGAAAATAGTCATTTTTTACTCCATTAAGCTGGTAACGCAGGCTTTAATTCGTGCCACGCCGGGTAGATAGTGTTTTTCCAGTTGAAAATAGGGCATGACTGTGTCATAGCCGGTAACGCGTTGTACTGGTGCCAGCAGATCAGCCATGCAGTGCTCCATGATTTGTGCGGAAATTTCTGCTCCCACGCCACATGTTCTGGCGCCTTCATGCACGATGACGCATCGACCGGTTTTTTCAACTGAATGCAAAATGGTTTCCATGTCGAGCGGTTTGATGGTGGCAACATCAATGATTTCACAGGAGATACCTTCGTCCTGCAATTGTTTTGCCGCTTGCAAGGTTTCAAGCATGCTCGCACCCCAGCTGATGAGTGTGACATCCTCGCCTTCCTGCAGGGTAAAGCATTTGCCTATCGGGAGTGCCTGGCCATCATCCGCGACGGGTTGTTTGACCAGTCGATAAATGCGTTTTGGTTCAAGAAATATGACAGGATCAGGGTTTCGCATGGCGGCCAGCAGCAGGCCATAGGCGCGTTTGGGTGAGGAGGGGATGACGACTTGCAGGCCCGGGATATGCGCAAACAGGGCTTCTGTGCTTTCCGAATGGTGTTCCGGTGCGCGAATGCCACCGCCGAAAGGCGCTCGAAATACCAGCGGGCAGTGCAGCCGGCCGCGTGTGCGATTACGCATGCGGGCAGCGTGAGAAATGATCTGGTTCATGGCCGGGTAGATAAACCCCATGAACTGGAATTCAGCCACTGGTTTCAAGCCTTGCAGGGACATGCCGACGGCAAGGCCTGCAATCATGGATTCGGCCAGCGGCGAATCAAACACGCGTCTTTCACCAAATCGGTCTTGCAAGCCGGCTGTTGCGCGAAATACACCACCGTTTTTACCGACATCCTCGCCAAACACGACGACATTTTCATCATGTTCCAGTTCATACGCCAGCGCCTGGGTAACGGCTTCCACCAATGTAATATCAGGCATGAGCAGATTCCTCCATGGCAATGGCACGTTGTTCAATTAAATAATCAGGCAGGGTTTCATACAGATAATCAAACATGCTGCTGACAGGTTGTGGTGATTGATTTAAATAGTCATCCACAGCATCCTGAATGTCCTTGTTGCAGCTGGTGATCAGTGTGTTTTCCTGACTGTCATCCCACAGTTTCTGTTGCTCAAGGAATGCTTTAAAGCGCTGGATGGGTTCATTGAGCAGAGCCGCTTCAACGTGTTCTTTCGGCTGGTAGCGGGTTGCATCGTCGGCTGTTGTGTGATCGGACAAGCGAAAGGTCAGTGCCTCAATCAGGGTCGGTCCTTCCCCGTGGCGAGCCTTCTCAATTGCCTCGCCGATGATTTGACGCATGGCCAAAATGTCATTGCCATCCACCTGTACGCCGGAAAACCCGGCGGCAATGGCTTTTTGTGCGATGGTTTGTGTCGCGGTTTGTTTATCAAGGGGGACTGAAATTGCCCATTGATTGTTATTAACGACGAATACGACAGGTAATGTCCATGCACCGGCAACATTCATGGCTTCGTAAAAGTCGCCTTCGGAGGTGCCGCCATCTCCCAGACAAACAACAGCGACCCGATCCTGCTTGCGATATTGAAAGGCAAAGGCAATACCAGCTGCATGCAGGCACTGGGATGCGATGGGTACGCTGATGGGAAGATCTTCTGAATCACAGGCAAATTGACTGCCACGTTCATCGCCACCCCAGTAGGATAGAATTTCCGACATCTTTACGCCACGTTGAAACTGGGCAGCATAATCACGATAATAGGGTATGAACACATCATCCTTGCGCATGGCGTGTCCAATTGCAGTTGAAATAGCTTCCTGTCCGTTAATGGGGGCGTAGGTGCCCATTTTGCCGGTACGTTGCAAGGCGATGGCTTTTTTGTCAAACAACCGGGTGCGCACCATGGTGCGATACAGCGAAAGCAATACCGATGGGTCGCTGGCAAAAGCGGGCAGAGGGCCGTGCAGTGTACCTTGATTATCCAGCAGTTGGGTGTAGGGAATTTCAAAGCGGGCAACAATGTTGGTCACAGCCTTACTCCTTGTGAACATAGATGCCGATAGGATATATGGATTTTTTTATAAAAACCAGCCGCAATCGCCGTGCGTTGGGCGAACCCCGGTTGAATTTGAGCAAAAATTAATCTATA
>CAZDYY010000290.1:0-1211 GCA_964509745.1 uncultured Legionella sp.
CAACTGGATCGATGCACGGTTTCCATTGAAAAGGACCTGGAGAGCCTGGTTTAGCGAGTATTATGTTCCCAAAAACCTGAATTTTTATTATTTGTTTGGTTCTCTCGCCCTGCTGGTATTACTGAATCAATTGCTCAGCGGATTGTGGTTAACCATGTTCTATACCCCCACGGCTGATGAAGCATTCAATTCCATTGAATACATCATGCGGGATGTGAATTATGGCTGGCTGTTGCGGTATTTGCATTCCACTGGTGCATCGGCATTTTTTATCGTTTTGTATCTGCATATCTTTCGTGGCTTGCTGTATGGTTCATACCAGAGACCACGGGAACTGGTGTGGTTGCTTGGCATGGGCTTGTTTATTTTATTAATTGCAGAAGCATTTTTTGGCTATTTGCTGCCCTGGGGACAAATGTCTTATTGGGGTGCTCAGGTGGTGACTTCGTTATGCAGCGCCATTCCGTACGCTGGTGAGCGTTTGATGACCTGGTTGCGCGGGGATTATGCCGTGGGCAATGCAACCTTGCAGCGATTTTTTGCCCTGCATGTGATGGGTGTACCGTTTCTGGTCATGTTTTTTGTGTTTTTGCATCTGGTTGCCTTGCGTGCAGTGGGTTCAAACAATCCGCAGGGGATAGATATCAGACAGCACCTTGATGAACGTGGCAAACCGCTCGATGGCATCCCTTTTTATCCCTGGTATGTTTTAAAGGATTTTGTGGGGGTGATGGTATTTTTATTGCTGTTTTTTTCTGTGGTATTTTTTTTCCCTGATATGGGCGGGTATTTTCTTGAGCCAGCCAATTTTACCCCGGCAAATCCGTTGACCACCCCGGATCACATCACCCCGGCCTGGTATATGGCACCTTTTTATGCCATCCTGCGCGCAATACCGGATAAATCATCCGGTGTGTTGCTGATGGTCAGTTCGCTGTTGATTTTGTGGTTCATGCCATGGCTGGATAAAAGCCCGGTGCGTGCCCTGCAATACAAGGGGGTTTACTCCAGAGTCGCCCTGGCGGCCATGGTCAGCAGTTTTTTGATGCTGGGTATTCTGGGGATGATCGACATCACACCGGTCAGGCTTTTTCTGGCACGTGCCTGTATTGGCGTGTATTTTGCCTGTTTTTTACTGATGCCATGGTATACGCGTTATGAGCAACATCGCCAGGTTCCGGAGCGAATCTCGTGAAAATACCGGGTTTGAT
>CAZDYY010000290.1:1221-3215 GCA_964509745.1 uncultured Legionella sp.
ATTTTTGCCTTTTTTTTGCTGGGACATGCTGCGTGGGCTGATAAGGCAGGACTGCAACACGGGAAGGCGTTTTATATGAATTATTGCGCGGGTTGCCATTCATTGCGATACATGCGGCCTGCCTTGTATGTCAGTATGCCAGAAGCCGATGCGCGCCAGTGGTTCGGTCGAATGCCGCCTGATTTGTCATTGACAGCACGAGAGCGGGGTTCTGCATGGCTGTATGCTTACCTGACCGGCTTTTATCCTGATCACACGCGCCCCTTCGGCGCCAATAACAGTCTGGTTCCAGATGTTGCAATGCCCAATGTTCTGGCGCCATTGTATGGAAAACCCATGCTGGAAAGCGATGTGCAGGATGTGGTGTCTTTTCTGGTATATGTTGCCGAGCCTGTGCGATTGATTCGGTATCGGACGGGTGTTTGGGTGATTGGGTTTCTGGCTGTTTTGGCCGTTTTGGTGTATCGATTGAAGCGGTTGTACTGGCGGGATATCCAGTGAGAACGATTCTTGTGTTTTTTTTTCAACACGAGGCGTTAACTATGTGGTAAAATACTGACCTGCACAGAATGACGAGGAGTAGAGAATGGCTATTGTTGCAAAGCGTACGATTATGTCTTTGTATTCGGATAATGATGATATTTATAGTCATCAGGCTCGAATTGTATTGGCAGAGAAAGGTGTTAATGTCGAGATTATGGCAGTCAAAAGTACCGAGGTGCCTGCTGAACTGCTGGCAATAAATCCTTACGGAACAGTACCTACCCTGATCGATCGTGAACTGGTGTTGTATGAAGCGCGTATTATCATGGAATATCTGGATGAGCGTTTTCCTCACCCGCCCCTGTTGCCTGTATACCCTGTGGCACGCGCAGAGACTCGCAAAATGATGCATCGGGTTGAACAGGACTGGTATTGTTTGCTGCAACGCATTCAAAAAAATGAAGATGCACCTGCGGCCCGTGAATTGTTGCTGGAAAGTCTGATTGGTCTTGAACCGGTATTTGCGGATACTGCATATTTCCTCAGTGAAGAATTTTCATTGCTGGATTGCGCCCTGGCTCCTTTGTTATGGCGTCTTCCAAGTCTCGGGATCGAGATTCCGGAGCAGTCCAAAGCGTTGCATGCCTACATGCAGCGTGTATTTAAACGCGAGGCATTTCAGCTCAGTCTAACCGATGCTGAGAGGCAGCTGAGGGCAGCATAATCATGAGCATGACATCAAACAAGCCTTATTTTATTCGAGCGCTTTACGATTGGATTGTTGATAATGATTTAACACCTTATCTTCTGGTGAATGCTGATTTTCCCGGGGTGGAAGTACCTCAGGAACATGTCAGTGGTGGACGAATTGTGTTGAATATTTCTCCAAAGGCATGCCGTGGCTTGCATCTGGAAAATGACCGGATTGTATTTACCGCGCGCTTTTCCGGACAGGTTTCACAAATTTTTGTGGAACCTGGTGCTGTATTGGCTATTTATGCCAAGGAAAACGGGCGTGGAATGGAGTTCGGTGAAGAGTATGACAATTTGCCAACCAGGCCACCTGTATCAAAGCCTGCGCAGACAACTGCCCGTAAACGGCCGGCTCTGACCTTGGTGAAACCAGATAAAACAAGTGATGATTAAATTCATTGATTTGCCCACAGAACAGGCCAGCGAACAGCTTGGTGCACAACTGGCCGCCTGTCTGGTGTCACCGCTGGTTGTGACGTTCAGCGGCGACATCGGGGCCGGAAAAACCACCCTGATTCGCGCCATGCTGCGCAATCTTGGTGTAAAATCGGCCATTAAAAGTCCTACCTTTTCACTGGTGGAAAGTTATCAGGCCAAACACTTGCAAATTCACCACTTTGACCTGTATCGTGTTCATGAAGAGTCAGAGCTGGATTACATCGGTTTTCGTGACTATTTTTCAGATGATGCCGTGTGTTGTATCGAGTGGCCGGAGCGGGTTTCCAGCAGGTTGATATCTGCTGATGCAGGGTTTACCC
>CAZDYY010000291.1:0-2279 GCA_964509745.1 uncultured Legionella sp.
TGGTTAAGGGAGCTCGCCAACCGCTTTAACCAGAGCAAAATGGTAGAGATTGATTTATCCGAACGGATTGAACAACTGGTCAAGGACAGCCGAAGTCAAACCCGGTCATTACATGCCACGTTGCTCACCATGATGACAGCAACCCGTCCGGATAAAAGCGCACGGGAAACCCTGACTCAATTTATCCGCGATACCCGGATTTTTTTACAAGATCCCGCCACTATAACGTTCAGAACAAAATTTGAGTCCGTACAAAAAATCAAGGAACAGGTGCTGGAAATTGCCGGCAGTATTCCGGCAATCCTGTCCAGCCAGCCGCTGCCTGATATTCTGGTCGATTTTTATCTTGCGCCGGTATCTGCAGGCGGCCTCGGCGGTTTAATGAGTGATCTTGAACAGGCGCGACGATTTGCACCGGTGATTATCACACCTGTCGCCGACGACCAGCCTCATCCATGGAAATGTTTTCTCGACACCGCCTTTATCCTTCAGCCGGCCATGGATTCCGCACCCAATCGCGACGTTATCTTTCAGGGGGACACGCTCTATCGAGACATACTCAAGTTACCCGCCAATCAGGATGAACCAGTAGAGAAAAAAATTTCTCCGGAAAATATCGATCACTATCTGAATGCATCATTTGATTTTCTTTGCACCCTGAATCAATATGAAAACAACGCCTGCTGGAAAACCCCGTTCCAGAATCGTGATGAGTTTCTGTTATACCGTATGCTGCTGGTCAAACAGCTGGCCACACTTTCACATCCCCGCAATATGCTGGTGAGTGACAAGGTCAAGAAAAAAATCAAGGCATTTGTCCAGACGAAACTGCGCTACAATCCGGACATTGCATTCGACGACATCGTCAATCAGGCATTACTGATCAATCCAAAGAAAACCGGCAAGGCCATCAGGGACAATTATGGCTTCCTGCATTATCCCTCTGAATTATCCAATATTGCCAATGCTGTCCGGGTTGACATGGCTTATGTTTCCAGCGCATTGAGTGCTCGTCAACTGCTGGATGTCGAGGCAAACCGGTTTTTAATGCAAAACGGGCATAAAATTATTCTCGGACATAACTCGTTCAATGAGCTGATACCCAACAGCAACCCCCGGTATCTGACAAGTATTAGTCTGGCCATTGCCGCAACCACCCGGTTTATAGAAGAAACGAAGCAGAATACCTTGCTGGCTCAAACGCACACCAATGAGATTTATTTGCAAATCGTATTAAAAGAAACAAACCGCATCCTGTTGCAAATAGACACCTTGAAATCATCAACCCCCCACCCTGATCTCGAGTTGCTTGACAATGCCCAAAGGGCACTGGAGGCATTTCGACAGACACTTCCGCCAGCACAACCTGTAGCAGAAGAAGCGCCACAAAGCCCCCGCCAGGGTGTCATGGATGAACTGGGGTCGTTTATTGGGCAACAAGCAGCCATGGCTGAAAAGGAAAAAAACATCCCTGAATATTTCACTTTTTTCTCCGGCGCTTTTCACAAGCACACACGGCAAGAAAAAATCATCGCCGCAAGAAAACTGCTGGATGCCTTAAAACCGGAAAACCAGGAAAAGATTGACCTGGACGATGAAATCTATAGTAAAAATCCGCACTTGCGCGCAATTATTAAAGAATATGGGGTCAGGGAGATGCTGGTGTGTCCTTAACCAGCCTATCCGCCCTCGACAATCCCCGGATTTTCAAGGCTTAAAAATCCGGTCTTGAAATCATAGGCAAAAATCTCGGCATAACGTCCCCAGTCGATCATCGTGCGCAACACTCGATCAGCTTCATCCTCACTTAAATAATTCTCAAGCTTGGTTAAAAATCGTTCCTCCGAGACCCGATGACCCGCTTTTTCATCCAGCACCCTGCGGATATAACGCGCCAGAGGGATTTTTTCCAGCAGACACTGGGCAAACAACTGCTTTCGTTCTTGCAAATCTGCTTCATAAAATTGCTTGCCCAGTTCACGCAAATGCACATCACCCTCAAGAATTTCGGCAAAGCCCAGCACTTCCAGCATTTCAAGAATCGGAAACAAGTCATCCACATTCATGGTTAATTCATCAGCCAAATCAGGTAAATCGATCCGGTTTTCAAACGAGGTCATGGTTTCAATCAAACCGGATATTTCCGATGGATCAACATCGGGCAGGCGATAACCCAGACCAATCTGGCGCTCACGCGTGGCATGTCTGGTTTTTTCACGTGGCCCACTAATCATCAGGGTATAGATTCTGTCCACCAGCTCGCGAAACTCGGGTGACTC
>CAZDYY010000291.1:2289-3212 GCA_964509745.1 uncultured Legionella sp.
GGCCAGGGTCACTTGCAAATCAGCACGAATACTCCCGGGATCGCTACCCAGAATCACGATCCGGTCAGCCATCATTGCCGCTTCTTCAATATTGTGTGTCACCAGCAAAATGCCATTGGTATTGGTCTTTTTCTCCTGCCATAACTCCAGCAAGTCCGACTTCAGATTTTCTGCCGTTAACACATCAAGTGCCGAAAATGGCTCATCCATTAACAACACATCCGGATTAATCACCAGTGCCCTGGCAAATCCCACCCGCTGGCGCATACCACCGGACAATTCCTTGGGAAAAGCCGACTCAAAACCATCCAGACCAATAATATCAATCGCTTCAATCGCACGCTGACGACGCTCTTCCCGGCCAATCCCCTGGGCTTCAAGCCCCAGTTCCACATTTTCCAGTACGGTTAACCAAGGCATCAGGGCAAATGACTGGAATACCATGGCAATACCGCGCACAGGTTGTGTTACAGGATTACCCCGATAGGTAACGTGTCCACTGGTTGGTGCAACAAGCCCTGCGATAATTCGCAGCAATGTGGATTTTCCGGAGCCTGATTTTCCCAGCAAAGCAACAATTTCACCTTCACGCAAATTAAACGTGATGTCATCCAGAACCAGCAAATCCTGCGTGGCCGCTTTTTTATAGGCCTTGCGTAAATGGTCAATGGCAATAATCGTTTCAGACATAGGCTTCTCAGTTGAAATTAAAGCGCTCTTGCGCCAGGCGATACAGTGGGCGCCAGATTAAATGATTAAAGATCAGGACATACACACACATCATGGCTGTTCCCAGCGCAATTTTATGAAAGTCTCCCGCCAGTGTGCTGGCCTGAATGTATTCTCCCAACCCGGTGGCTTTCAAGGTGGTTTTCCCCCAGCTCACGTATTCAGCAACAATACTGGCATTCCAGGTACCCCCT
>CAZDYY010000292.1:0-1843 GCA_964509745.1 uncultured Legionella sp.
CGTTACCATGCTGTCAGACACTCGCGACTTCAGTCAGGACCTCAATTACGTTGACCAGTTGTCGTGGCCAGTTCACAAGGTTGCACGGGCAGTCGCTCATGCTCTCGAAGACTACCCGTATCTGAACGAGCATCATATAACGGCTATGATGAAACTGGCAGATACAGCATCACTCCCTGATCCCTTCGTTACCTGCTCGATCCTGAGCGCGTTAAGCAACAAGAAAGACAGCCGGTTAGATGCTTTTCTCGCCCGATGTCTTGCTTCGCCTGGTTTAGGTGGTTCTGCATACCGTCCGGTTGCGCAAAGTGCAGCATGGGCCATATTTGATCGCGTCATCAATTCAAAGCTAACCTTGAGCCCAGAGGTTGTTCGTCTGCTCAGGTCCGCTGTAAATGATTCGAGCGGTCTGATTTCCGGACCTGTGGTGGCTGCAGTCGGGTTACTCTGTGATCCGGAAACTGTGCGAACCATTGCAGTTGACGTTGCCAGCCAGACGAATCCGGCACGTGCAGAACTGCTTCTTGTTGCGACATGCTTTGCTGATATTCCAGCGATCAGTTTGAAATCATTGCTTAACCAGGTCCGACAGCCTGCTAAACGCCTTGCTGAAATTGTAATGTCGAATTCGGACGATGCTGAAAAACTTGCCACGGTTGTGCTGGCAGACCCTGATGTTACGGAGTGGAGCAGTAGCCTCGACCCTGAAAAAGATGTTGAAGGGGTAACGTCGTGGTTATTGAGGACCCAGTTCGAACTACCTGCGCTCGATCCTGAACATAATCCCAGGAAATACAGATTGCCCAACCGGATTCCCACAATGACAATGCGGTCACTTACACCGATGAGGGAAGAGGCTGAGGCATGCGAAGAGGATGGGCGCTGAGTGCTCAGTCAACGGCATGAATTCTCAGGAAAGTGGAGGACGCTGTGAAGGAAGAAATTCCGAATATCAAACTAAGGTTGATTGCGTTGTTTTCGGATACGAACCGGTCTCCGTATGAGAATCTTGAAGATCATGAGAGAGATGTGTTCCGGCATAGGTCCTGACGTTCCTGCAGGCAAAGTTATGACGATTCGGAACGTGCCGCAAGAGAGTTGAAACAGTACCTTCTGAGTCTCCATGCCAAGCTCCAGGCGTTTTGTCGGGCACTGGAGGATCTTTACCGGGTTGAGGAGGCTCTGAATAAAAGCTGGCAGTGTTTGCATTTCGTTCATCAGGCAAATGTATTTCTTCTCGGTCTGTACCTTTATGACAGCTCGCAGGAAATTCGGCATCAGATTGACCAGGAGATGAAGCGGACTGCCGGGTCTTTCCTGTCGCACGGGAGTCCGACGGGTGAATTCCTTTTCAGGTGGAGGCTGGCATGCATAGTTTACGACTGGATATGCTATCAGCCTGCATTTCACAAAACTGATAAACAAGTCCATTCTCGATCGATTGCCCTCTCAAAATAAAAAAAGGCGGCCACATGGGCCGCCTCTATCCAGGTCGGACTGCATCATCCAACCTGAAGACTGTAGCAGGGTCTTACCCCCGTGAAAATGGAAATGATCTCGATCTGACCGCCTGAAAGATCATTCCTCAGTACGGCCTTCTCGAATTCCTCCCACGAAAGCGAATATTCCCTGCCGTTTATCCTTGCTTTTACTGTCATGGCCCTCTCCCCCCTGGTGATTTGTTAGGCGCCCAAAAGGGCTCCCCGCAACCACCGTGGAAACGGTGGCTCCGGGGAACCCTCTTGGGTGGGGGGGAGAGGGTAGGGGAGGGCGCTTAAGACGCCGCTCCCCTTATCTAAAAGTGTGGACTAAGCCACCTTTTCAACCCGTTACTTCTGTTCAG
>CAZDYY010000292.1:1853-3175 GCA_964509745.1 uncultured Legionella sp.
CTTTTTGCCTTCGTCATCGTGTTGCTTTCACTTTTTCCCGCAGCTCATCTTCAGGGTCGGTCATGGCTCTGCCGGCGCTGGCGGTCATATGGACCACTGTGGCGACAGGGTTCAACCAGGAAGCACCTTGGGTCGCAAGTTCTACGCTGGCCCACTGACTGTGACTGCACCCGCTCAGGGTCAACACCGCAACTGCCAGAATAATCATCCTTCTCATTTTCGTACTCCTCTCTGTTGGGATATGGTTTCCTCGATGATCGAAAGGACCTCCGGGCTGAAAAGCTCGCCCAGGTTCCCCCGCTTGGCCAGTAGCCTTGTGACATCGGGTATCTTTTTTGCCATGTACGCGACCCCGTTTTCCAGCCGCTCAAGGCGGTGGAGATTCAGCATCATGGCGTTCATTTCCACGCCGGACTGCTTCAGAAAGTCGAAGCCGGACATGGTGGTGAGGTCTTCCGTTTTGCCGCCGTTCTTATAGAAATAATCGGGGTCCTGGCCTTCCGGGAAGACGAATACGCGGGCCTTCAGCTCTTCCTTTACCGCCAGCAGGATGCTTTTCTGGAGAGCTTTTCTGCCCGCATCGTCGCCATCAAACATCAGGTTCAGACGACGGACGTAGCGCTTCAGAATGGCCGCGTGCTCCCTGGTAAACGCCGTCCCGCAAGTAGCGACGACGTTGTTGATACCGAAGGCATGCATCTGAATGAGGTCGGTGTAGCCTTCGACCACATGGACCTCGCCTTTTATCGTCATAGCCTCGATGGCGCCGTCCAGCCCGAAGAGGGTTGCCGACTTCCTGAAAAGCGGCGTCTCCGGACTGTTGATGTATTTGAATCGCGATTTGGTTGAACTGATCGTTCGGCCGGCAAAGGCGATGATGTATCCCGCTTTATCCCTGATGGGGAACATCATGCGCCCCCGGAAACTGTCCCGGTAGTCGCCCGCGGCGTCCTTCCTTATCAGCCCGGCCTTTTCCGCAATATCTAACGGGAGCCTTTCCTTGTTGAGGTACTCCATAAGGGCTTTCCCTCCGACAGGTGCGAAGCCGATCCCGAACTGGCTGACCATGGCTTCCGTCATCCGGGAGCCAACATATGCCTTTGCACCGTTCTGATTTTGCAGCAGGCTGTTGTGGTAGAACCGCTGCACCTTCTCCAGAACACTCAGCATGCCCCTGCGTTCCCTTTCCTCCTTGATGTCGCCATGCGGGATATCGATTCCCCCCTTTCTGGCGAGAAGTTCGAGGGCCGCAGGGAAGGAAATGCCGTCAATTTTCATCAGAAACTTGGCGACATCTCCTCCTTCGGAGCATGCTCCAAAGC
>CAZDYY010000293.1:0-3169 GCA_964509745.1 uncultured Legionella sp.
TACGACCATCAATTATCTTGGAAAAATAACCATCAAATAGCGTGCTCACGCTCACAATGCCGGCGGGTTATAGATCAGCTTGGTTTTTTTAGGGTTGTGTCAGCCCCAGTTATCGTTATTATCTGATATAATTATGCATTTACCTGGTATATACATTCGTTTATTCTCAGAATTTACAAAAATGAGATAATCGGTCCCGATCCATATGTGAGATGCTTTACCTTTATAGACTAACTCTTTTCCTCGATAGCAGCTAACATAACTGGCATAGCAGGCGATATTAGTGAGCAATAATCCTGCAAAAATCATTAACATTAGATATTTCATATCTTGTTTCGTATCCTCGTAGGTTTGAACAGCATGATCACTGATCAAACAGCATTATTTATATCGGATAAAATGTTATCCAATAAATGGTTAATGAAGCACTTCTAGTAGCAATCGGTATATGCCATGTTTCCAGAATATTGTGTGGTACAGTGCGTGGCTGTATTGCCGGAGCGAAGTGGCACTCTTTGATATAAATCTAATTGTTGCTGCCGTTGTTGTTGAATTTGCGCACTAGCTCCTGACAAAGATTCCTTTATATTGCGTCTAATTTCATCAGGATTATCTGAATTTATACAGCCAACTAAAGAAAGCAAACATATGACTAAAATTATATTTTTCATGATAACCTCATTAGATAAGAATAATTAACATTAAAATGTAGATGCAAAATCAATATACCTACAATTCATGAAAGGAGTATTTTCAACCAAGTTGGAATAAGCCCCATAAGATATGTTTTCTTTTTCAACGCTATCTTTACCCTTCGCCAACTCTGAGCAGCTGGAGCCAAAGAAGTGTCCGGTTTTATTAGTTACAATTTTCCTGGTTATGTAATTCCAAGAAAAGCCCCATCCTTTTCTTGAGTCTTGTTTCAAATATGAAATAATAATCATTCCACAATCATTCATTAGTTCTGATGGAGAAGGGCCTTCTTGAGAAATCCATTGATCTGAATCAACCTTGTATTGAAAAGTTTGGGAATACGTATTAGAAAAGATTGTGCACGTTGTTTGGGCTTTTTGGAGTTCATCTTCTTGCCATTTGGTTACAGTGATACGTGAGGGATTAGCACAGACGTTTTTAAAATATAAACTACTTTTCCGTTCTTCATCAGACTTCGCTGCTTTATATTGATCTGCCAGTCTATTATTAAGACCGTGGTCTTCATCAAGATGTTGGCAGAATTTTTTGTATCCATCTTGAATTTCTCTATCGCTCGTATTCTTGAGTTTGTTCAAAGAGTCTACCGAAGATTTAGTGTCCGCATGTCGCACAACAACTTGATTAAAAGTACAGGTAATAATTCCGCCGTTTGTCTTTGACTCCTTGCACGTAATGGCAATTTTGCTATTGTCGTCTATGACGGTAGCAACGTTAGGATATTCAAAGCCATCTCTTGTCTTGGGATTGCCGTTGTCAGCAAAGGCTATAGGATTTAAACTGATCGCACATACAAATGATAGAAATAAGAATGGTTTTTTCATAAAGTCTCACCAATAAACGTTGTTCTATTGTCTCTTTCCTCCCTTGTTGATACTCATAGTCCGTGGTTTTATAAGTATAGGGCGCATATTCTACATGTATGCGCAAAAAACATCCAGTACTTATTAAGATAGGCGAAAGAATCAGGGAACTCCGCAAAGAAAAGGGGTACTCGCAGGAGTCTTTTGCTTGTGAAGTTGGGCTGGATCGTACATACATGGGATCGGTGGAGCGCGGAGAACGTAATATAGCAGCACTTAATCTGATTAGGATTGCAAAAATCCTTGAGGTAGAAATTGGTGCATTATTCCCTGCTGTTAAAAGCTTGTCTATTGATTAAACTGTATCATGCAGAACAAATTGTTTACCTTGTTGAGTAGGTGAAGTTCCCCCATAATTGGGAAAGCCCCCATAATTCTTAAATTATCATCTATAATTTATTTAATAAAAAATAAACCACATAACAAAAGGAGAGATTACATGGACAGTGAGAATTTAAAAAAATTAGCGTTTCATATAAATGCTGCAATTAAAGGTCACCCTTTATCCAATAACATTACAAACCCAACTTATACACACTTTTATTTCGATATCTTCATGAATGATGCTAAGAAGCATAAGCATGGTCCATTTTTAACTGAGTCCTTTATAAATGGCGAGCTAATGCCATTGCTAGAACAGAACCATGCTGACTCAGAAAAGGAAATCGATAATTTTAGTAAAGTATGGGATGCATGGGTAATCTTCTATCGGGAAATGCATAAGTAGATTTGGATGCGCTGAAAATATGGTCGGTTTTAGTTATAGCAATTCAAATGGAAGAACAGAATGGTTTATCGTTGATAAAAAAATGCGGTTACAAACTGGTTACATTTGTTTTGTTTATCTTCTGACGGATTGTTTTATTTGAAGTAACTTATTGATTTTAATGGTGGCCAGAGGCGGAATCGAACCACCGACACGAGGATTTTCAATCCTCTGCTCTACCGACTGAGCTATCTGGCCAACGGGTGGTATTAGACCCTTTTAGTCTGTTTGAGTCAAGAGGTAATAGCAATTTTTTTGACGGCAATTGCGATATCTGCTCCCAGCCTTGCATTTTCCAGAATCAGTTCAATGTTGGCGTGAAGGCTTTGGCCGGCGGTTAATTCTGCGATGCGGTGCAACAGGAAAGGTGTAATGGCATTGCCTTTGAGATGTCCGGTTTCACGTTGTGCCTGTTTGATCATGGGTCTGATTTGATCATCAGGAATTTCCGCCGTTTTAGGGATAGGGTTGGCAATGATGATGCCGTTGTTCAGATTGAGCTTGCGCTGGTAATGCATGAGTCGGGCTATTTCCTCTGTTGAGTCAAGGCGGCAGGGGAGGGGGATGCCGCTGGTGTGGGTGTAAAACGCGGGGAACTCATTTGTTTTGTAGCCGATAACGGGAACCCCCTGGGTTTCCAGCATTTCCAGTGTTTTTGGCAGATCAAGGATAGATTTTGCGCCGGAACAGACCACGGTAATGGGGGTTGACGAGAGTTCGATTAAATCGGGTGAGATGTCAAAACTTTCGTGGGCGTGATGATGTACGCCGCCGATTCCTCCCGTAACAAATACGGATAAACCGGCCAGATGAGCGCTGTACATGGTTG
>CAZDYY010000294.1:0-2082 GCA_964509745.1 uncultured Legionella sp.
GTAATGTGTAAATCAGGTTAAACGCCTTCTGCGCAATGGTTACATACATGGAGGTATAAATCAGGATCGAGAAGAACAGGGCATACAAGCCGGCCCAGTTCGAGTATGGCCCGCCCCTGAGAAAATCAAGCACATGCCCGGCTCCGGTATTGAGAATCCAGATCCCGACGTAACACAATCCGATACCGGCGACATAGCCGATGATCATCATGGTCGGTCTTAAAAAGACATTCATCAGAATCATCAGGGCGGCCTCGCCCTTGCTGCCCATCACCCCTTCACCCTCCGGATGGGTGATCCCGAGTGCCACAATCGGAGCGGCCACCATGGCCTCAACCACCGCACTCAACCAGCCAATCACGCCAAAGGTAAACAGCATATAGGGTAAAAATGGCACATAATACGCCGTCGTAAAACCGATACCGATCATAATCGCCAGCCAGGCGATAATCAGTGGCGAACTAATTGCTATCATAACGCCCACAATCACCGGCCCAATAAATGACAAGGGAGGGACATTCGCTTCAATCGCCAGCAACAGCAGGTTAATGTATAATATTGCACCCTGGTTAATGTAGTTGGCGCCCATTTGTGCCAGCGCAATGATCGGGTTAATGCCCGGATGGTTGGTAAGATACTGCACGCCGTCAGTAAAGGTGACCTCCATCGAACTCAGTGGTATATCAATCAGAATGATCAATATATTACTGATTAATTGAGCAAGCGCGTTATTAACAATTTGAAACCCTTGAAGAAATACCTGCACAAAAAGGGAAACAATCATTTTAGGAATACATTTCATTACACCTATGATCGATCCGGAATGGCATTTAAAATGCGGTTTGTCCATCGGCGGGGCTTTCATCGACAATCTGGGCACGGTCGGAATGGGAAACCCTGGCCCCTTGGTGCACGGCTGCCCGGCCAGCTGCAAAGTCATGGCATTCGAAATATAGCCGTATACAGTCGCCGCAGCATCCCCGGTTACGGCCCCCGACACTGGCGGAAAATGGGATGGTGCCTCGCCGATCAAGCTGACAACTTGCCGCAGCATGGAAGGATCCCCGCCAAACAGGGTGCACAGCGAATTCACTGATTTGCAGGCACTTGAACCAGGGCCACTGGCACCAGGGTCACTAAACGACCCGGTCAGGTTTTCAGGCGTGGCATTGCTGCCATCCAGGCCCGAGTCTTTATCCGTTCTGTCGGCATTCGCAACAGCAGACCCGCTCAGTTTCAGCAAATCGAAGAAATAGCTGCCCGCAGACAACCAGCCCTGTGCCTCAGTCTGGGCAATAAAACGGCGTGCGTGCCTCTGCTGGCTGCGCTGCCTTTTATTTTCCGCCGCCTCATGCATCAGATTAACCGTTGGCATCATTACACCATTGTAATCAGCCATCCCGTACTGAAATTCTGTGCCATTCAATATCGGAGAAAGACTGCCTCCTCCCTGCCACAAGGAACAATCGGGCACGGATCCACAATCGCTGCTGCTGCCGCCACCCTCACATGGCTTGTTGGAAGACATCGAGTAGGGAATGCCCAGTGGATTAGCTGCCACGCAGGCATTCCCGTCGGAATTTGACACTGCACACGGCGTGGGGTTGCTGCTGCCATTAACCGGTGAAATTTGCGGATCATTGTTCACGATGGTTTGCGCAACCGAGGTGTAATCCATATACAATTGCTGTATCGCTGTTGCCCGCGACTCGCTAATGGTCATCGCATCACTCGCCGTTATGGTTGGCGTTGGCTTGACCGCATTCCAGGTGATCGACCCGCAAATACCATTCAGGTTCATCTGGTTCGGATCGCTATAAAACCCCGGCGGAAGATTGGGCATGTTTACGGTAATGGAGGGGGAGGCTCCATTGCAGATGTTGCAATCAACGCTGGCATTACAGGCCGCTTTGGCATCGTTTTGAGCATTATCACTCACACCTGGTAGCTGGGAACTTTCCGCATCTTCAGCACTGTTGAGGCAATCACTGCAGGCACTGCAGGCTGCAACAGTATTACTGGCACGTCTGACTGCACTGACCACGTCCACCGAGGAAATAAAATCGGGCACAGCCGTGTTGC
>CAZDYY010000294.1:2092-3167 GCA_964509745.1 uncultured Legionella sp.
CAGGTTTTGCTGCGGTGTTGGCGGATTGGCAGGCGCCCCGCTGCAGGGACCCGCAGGATTGGCACCTCCGGCCAGATTGAGTAATGTCTGGCGCTGTGCGGTGAGCTGCTTTTGCAAGCCCAGCATGCACACCTGGCCTGCCAGAATATTCATTGCGCCCTTGGCAATTGAGCCTTTATCAGCCCCTGTCGAGGTCTTTGCGCTCATGGACTCCTGCATAATCGAGCCACCCCGATTCAGGTAATCAAGCGCCGCATTCCATACCTTGTCTGCAGCACCCACGCCCTGCACCACGACCCACATAACGAATATCTGCATCAGGCAATAACCGGACGCCTTGGGAATCAACAGCGCCAGCCCCATGGTGGAGCGCACCGGAATCCAGATGGATGACCACTTGTGCCCCAGCATTTCACCTTCATGGGCTGTGTTCATTGTCCCCACAATCAGGGTATACATGATCACAATGCCACCCAGTGCAAGCACTGCCGCATTAAATACAGTAAACATGGCGCCCATAATCTGGGTGCCGGTGCCATGCAATACACCATCAACGATGCCAAATATGTTGGCTAGAAACATCACCGACAAATCAGACGTGGGCGGTGTGAAACTCAGGCCGGTTGGATTGGTAAACGCATCCGCCAGCGCCAGCAGTGGAAAAAGCAACAGCCCAATCGCAATGAGACATTTATTCATCGTTTACGCCTTCATTCCTGACGCCCATGAGCCCCTGCATAAACCACTCCCGCAGGGTACATCCCAGTTTATGCTGTTTGATCTGAAAGTACCAAAAGTGATAGCGAAAGGCCATCACCAGCGCCAAAAACATCACCACAGTCGTCACACAGGCGGACAGATAACGGGCATAAAACAACTGGAAGGCCATATATGCAAATAATCCGGTTGCTGCTGCAAGCATTAACAGACTAAGACGGAACAGGCTTTTCTGGCGCAGCAGCAGATCCTCGTCAGTCAGGTTCATCCGGGTTTTGGCTTCTTCAAACGCTTCAATTTTTGTGGCCTGCCGCGGTACAAAATAGGTCCTGCACTGGCTGGGGATATAACGCAGCCC
>CAZDYY010000295.1:0-3162 GCA_964509745.1 uncultured Legionella sp.
TGTAAGGGAAAGACATAGTGATAATATCAGAGTGCTCAGTCGAAGTGCGTTATGTTTCATAAAGAAATACCACCTTGGTTGAATAATTTATCCAAAAAAAACATATTATGCATTATTTATGCCCATCGTGGCAAATAAATTTAATTTTCCAGGCTTGCCAGAATGCCTCTAGTGTTTTAAGATGGGGACTCCGTAACTGTTTGCGAAAATATATGATGTTGATGGATAAACTGATGGGTTCCCAATCAATTATTATCACACTAGATGTCGATGAATTATTAATTGACAAAATAAAACAGGTTGTTGATGCCGGATTTAATGTTGTTGAAATTAACAGCTCTGAGCAAAACCTGTTAAGCAAACTGTTGCAGGATTTTCCAATGTTATGTATTGGTGCTGGCAATATCATTAATGATCAACAACTGCAAAACTGCCATGAAGCCGATGTAAATTTTGTCACAAGCCCGGGACTTTTGCCCGCACTGGCCCAGACGGCCACGATCTATTCCATCAATTATTTACCCAGCGTTGCCACACTGTCCGAGGCGATGCAGGCCATGGATCTGGGCTGCCAGAACGTCAGGCCCTTCCCTGCCAATCTGGCGTTTTGTACACAGTTAAACAAATGCCTGCCATTATTACACTTGTTTCCTGCTGAAATCGACGAAGAAGAAGCAGAACATTTCCTGAGCCTGCCTTCAGTTGCTGCAGTGAGCGTGCTGAATCCCGGTGCAAAACAATTGCGGGCATTGAAGAATGAATCGGTTGCTATCGGGGTGTAAATGGAAGGTCAGGCTTTAACACCTTCTTTTTTCCCCTGCAAGCACATATCCAGAAATAGTAAAAATGCCCCGGCAACTATCGCACTGTCAGCGAGATTAAACGCAGGCCAGTGATAGTGCTCGTAGTAGACATCAATAAAATCAACCACATGCCCCAGCAGCACCCTGTCAATGAGATTGCCCAGAGCACCAGCCAGAATCAGGCTCAATGAAAGCAACTGCAAATATGCCGTTTGTTGCAGACGAATGATCCAGAGCATCAAAACGATGCTCATCCCGCTGCTAAAGCCCATGAAAAGCCACCGGTGCCAGTCTCCAGCGCCACTTAAAAAACTGAACGCAGCGCCAGTATTGTACATGAGGGTAAAATTTAACATCGGAAATATGGTTTCTGGCTGATAGGGTACCAGCGTACGCAGCGCCCAGTATTTACTGGCCTGATCAAGCAGAATAACCACAATACTGAGAAGAAACCATAGCCCCTTTTTCATGCGAAACACCTCACCTCGTCATGACCTGTTATATTACCTGCACAACGCAGGCACAATTCAGGATGCTCTGCGTTCTGACCCACATCCTCGCTTCGATGCCAGCAACGCTCACACTTCATTGCACCGCTTGCCTGAACGTGAATCGCAACACCCAGAGCCTCATTTAACATCACATCTGCAGGACGCTCACTCATCGGCAATACTCTGGCTGAGGATGTGATCAGGACAAAACGTAATTCATTTTGCAGCCTGTCCAGAACAGCTTTCGTCCTGTCATTTGCATATAAGGTCACCTCTGCAGCAAGACCCGAGCCGATCAAACCAGACTGGCGCGTTGCTTCCAGCGCTTTATTGACTTCATCGCGAATAACCTGAATTTGCAGCCAGTCTTCATTATTAACCTGACTGACAACCGGCCACGCCTGATACCATTCCTCAATAAACACAGACTCACCGTTATGGCCTGGTAATGCCTGCCATATTTCCTCAGCAGTAAAGGATAAAATGGGCGCCAGCCAGCAGGTTAATGCCTGCGCGATATGATACATCGCTGTTTGACAAGAGCGTCTGGCAAGGCTGTCAACCGGTGTTGTGTATTGCCGGTCTTTAATAATATCCAGATAAAAACTGCCCATATCCACCGCACAGAAGTTATGAATTTTCTGATAAATCAAATGGAAATTATATTGCTCGTAGGCACTGATGATTTCAGCTTGCAACTCCTGACAGCGTTTTATCGCCCATCGATCCAGTTCAACCAGTTTGTCTGCCGGCAGGCAATCTTTTTCAGGTGAAAAATCAAACAGATTAGCCAGCAAAAATCGTGCCGTATTGCGAATTCGTCGATAGGCATCGCTGTTGCGACGGATAATTTCATCTGAAATACTGACTTCATTACGATAATCTGTCGATGCCACCCACAACCGCAAAATATCCGCACCGTGCTGGGCGATCATCTTGTCCAGCTCAACATAATTGCCTTTGGACTTGGAAAGTTTCTTTCCATGCGCATCGACGGTATAACCATGGGTCAGAACAGTTTTATACGGAGGCACGCCATGCATTGCAACCGAGGTGGTCAACGATGAATTAAACCAGCCACGGTGTTGATCCGAACCTTCAAAGTAAACATCTGCAGGAAAACCGAGGGCAGCATGTTGCTGCAGCACACAAAAATGTGACACGCCCGAGTCAAACCACACATCCAGTGTATCGTTAATCTTTTCATAATATTCAGCATCTGCGCCTAAAAACTCTGCTGCATCAAGAGAAAACCACGCCTCTATCCCTTCCTGTTCAACGCGCAAGGCCACCTGCTCAATCAATTTCACTGTATCCGGATGAAGCTGGCGTGTTTCCTTGTGGATAAACAAGGGCATGGGTGTTCCCCACGCTCTCTGGCGTGAAACACACCAGTCAGGACGGCTTTCCACCATGCCATGGATACGCGCCTTGCCCCAGTCGGGCACCCAGTTAACGGTATCAATTTGTTCAGACAATTGATGACGCAATCCGTTGTTATCCATGGAGATAAACCACTGGGGTGTGGCACGGAAAATAACCGGGGTCTTGTGTCGCCAGCAATGAGGATAACTGTGCAACATCGACTCGTCATGCAAGAGCACTTGTTGCGTGCGTAACACATCAACGATTTGCGTATTAACCTTCAAAACGGACAGACCGGCAAACAAGGGCACATCAGATGCATAACAGCCATTCGCCATGACCGGGTTGATTAGCGGAAGATCGTATACCAGACCCACTTTATAATCGTCTGGTCCATGCGCAGGCGCTGTATGCACACACCCTGTTCCTGATTCTGTGGTGACATGCATGCCCAGTACAACAGGTACATGTCGGTCATAGAATGGATGCTTTAACACTGCATG
>CAZDYY010000296.1:0-3156 GCA_964509745.1 uncultured Legionella sp.
AACGAAGACCAGCACGCGATGTCAGGCTGTGCAGGGGCAGCATCAGGCTCAGGAGAAAAGCAGCACACACCATGGCCATCAGTGTCAAAGACCAGGACAAGATAAACGCCAGTGCTGTGAAGACGCCGGTTAATACCAGATTATTAATCAGGTTGAGCAGCTGGTAGTTGCATGCGGATATGGATTGAACCTGGCTGGTCAGGCTGTATAAAAAATCAGACATTTTTCGTTCAACAAAAAATGACCAGCTGGTTTGTAACAAATGCCGGTGCAATCGCGCCCGTAAATGGCAAGTGTATTCCTGTTGCAATCTGGAGCTGGTCACCTGTTCTGCATAGGTAATTAATGCTGCCCCGGATACAATCACAATATAGCAGAACAAAACACCCGTTAAATCCAGCGACAGATGCAGGCTTTGAAATATCCGGGCAATCAGGCTTACGATACCATTACCCGTGCTGCTTCCTGTCGAAAAACCGGCAAGTTGCAGCAGAGGAAGAATCAGCAGCAAGCCGATACCGGACGTGACGTTTTTACCCAGCATCAATATAAATGTCAATGATGCACGGCGCGGATTGAGACGAAACACATCCGCCAGCAACTTCACCAGCAAGCTGTTCATTGAGTGCGAATGACCAGCTGATGCTCCATCATGCTTTGAATGAATGCCAAAGCATCATGCATGGCTTGTTCATCATCTACTGCATAAATTTGTTGAATATGCTGAACCATCTCCTCCACGGACACGGGTCTGGCTTCCAGCATTCGCCACAGAACCGTACCCGTTGGATTTATCGCATGGTTTTGATCGTTTTTCGGGCTGATCACCACGATCTCGTCATCAATTTGCGTATAGACAGGATCTGGAATCAGACTATATGACTGACGTGTGTTTATCGTATGCATGTTGACTCCCTGATACATTTTTCCGGTTCCCTCAATACGTCAGGACAACAGAAGTGTTATAAATACCCATAATCTCTCATCGTATCACCATGATCCTGAATAATTTGACCAATTTGACGATGATTCAAGGTGTTTTTCCAGTCACCGGCGATACCTTTTCTAAAAAATTGCCGCGTTTTTGCAGGTTTTTCAGAAAAACCGGATGTTTGTTCCAATAGTTGTAACCGTTCTATTTTTGCATCGGCAATGGCTTGTTTTATCCGCGCGGGCGAGCTGTCAATCTGTAAAAATTGTACGGCACTGGTGAATGTCGCCAGCGGGCTTGATTTCATGTCCTCATAACGAAGCACAAAAACAGGAATATGTGTTGCCTGTGTCCAGCTGTTGACATGGGATGACCATGAAAGCAATTGCTGTCGCAATTGAAGATGTTGTCTTAATCGACTTTTGCTAAAAGCAAACGTTGACTCGCTCATGGCCTGAATGGATTGATCGATCGAACAACTGGCATGATTGGCATAGGAAATGGCCACATCCAGGGGATTACGAATAAAATACAACGCCCCAAGACAGCCTTTGGCCGGAATCATGGGCGTACCACAAGGCAAATATGTGTATGCATCATGAATTTTATGATATTGCACAGTATTCGCTTGCTCCGCATGCCATTCATATATGGCCGGCCGTAACTGATCCAGTTCGTCATGCTCCAGATCAGCGCTGTTAAATCCCAGTGCTGAATCAATCCATCTTCGCGCGCTGGCAATTTCACCTGTGGTTATTTCATTCAAATCAAGCTGCTTGCCGTCTGGTTCGAGCAGATGGGCCAGAAAAATTCTAAACCAGGTATTGCCTGATTTGGGATATGAAGCCAGCCAGTATATTCCCTTCCGATCAGGCATGCGACAACCCTCTCTGATGCAGATCGGCTTTGATGGTATTCATTAATTCGTTTAAGTGAAACCCATGATTTGGACGGATGACGCTGACGACATCCACCTGCGAGGCAATAATACCGCATTGTTTGAAATGAGCATTGTATCTCCCCAGCCCTTTCAGATAATGCATGCGATAGGTATTCTGATTCAATGGATTAAACTTTTGACTGCCATTGAGGCTCGTTAGTTCTATGGTGTCTTTATTATGTGTATTCAGTAAATAAATCACTTTCAGAGGCAAAGGATCGCGATGAAATTGCGCTCCCGCAGGTACAGCAAATTTTTCCAGATTGGGCCGGATTTTTCGCAGGCCCTGCGTGTTAATCGCCAGATGCCGGCTGGCGTCATCCCATAGCTTAATCTGCGGAAAACCTGGAACAACATCACCATTCCTGTCAATGGCACACACATCATCCGCCAGAATTGAATAACCCTGCTGTAAAAACGCTGCTGCAAGTGTTGATTTTCCTGCCCCGGATGGGCCTGAAAAGGAAATACAACCATCTCCAGTCCTGATGGCATTGGCATGTAATAAAAACAAATCACGTTGCATCAGCAAGGCCCCCATACACGAGCCGAGCAAAAACAGGCGAATACTGTCTTCATCACTGCGTGTGCAAGGTTCTATGGTGATTTGTTTGCCATGACCAATCAAATATCGCGCAACATTGGGAATGCTGAGCCATAGCGATTCTTCATTTGCCTGAAAAGTTACGCCCTTGAACAAGGGACGCTCCAACCCGTCAGGATTGACCGTACCCCATTGAATATGAATATCAGGCTGTACTGATTGATCAAGCCCCATGAGCAACTCGGGAAGTTCGAGCTGACTATCAATATTCAGATTAAAGGCATGATATAAAAACATTCATCACGTTCCTTGTAAAACACACTCCGTAAAAGTTACATGGCATCTTAACAGATTACCGTGTTGCACATAATCCCCCGCTAAGGGTGTGAGCACAAACGATTTAATTGTAAATCGAACATCATGTTGATTATACTCCCGAGAAACCATTTCAAACCAGGGCAATAACATAAAATGCAACCATGTCATGAATTGAGTGTGCTGCTTCTGCTATTACGGATGGATACCGTGCCATCCAACAGCAACGCGCTGGATTGGCCATTATTCTATTCACTCATTCTTCGCCATCGAATCTGGCATCAAATTCAAACTGCCCTTGCGCTCTCTCAAATTAAAACGCCAGCAACGATTACAGAGCAACTGGCCAGTCATTGCAAACAGGATAAACTTAAAATTATCAGGACTGCTGCAGAAATCGCCCGAATGGCCAGAACGTTCAATCAG
>CAZDYY010000297.1:0-3150 GCA_964509745.1 uncultured Legionella sp.
TTATTTGCCGCATTATTGAATTTGCCCTACAAATTACAGCACGGAACCAATCATTTTTCCGACATTGCAAGGGCAGGTCGTCTTGATTCATTAACCGAAATCCGTCGGCATCGCCCGGATTATGAGTCTCCCTTTTCCACTCCTGGTAACTTGCAGGAACTGGGTAATGCCGGTTTTATTTTCTTTCGCTGTTATGTCGATGGTGTTAACAGTGATCAAACGCGTTATGGCAATACACGCATGGTCACTGATTTATCCTTGCTAAGAGAAAAGGGCTGGATCTCGTTGCATGATCAACTGGTACCATTTTCCAGCCAGAACCGTCAACAAACCTTATATGAAGGCAAACGCCTGATATTTAAAGCCACCCCGGCAGATGTGAATAACCAGGCACAAAAAAACAAAAGCGCAGACGGTCTGAAGTATACCTGGCGAACATCCGGAATTACCTCATACGATACAGGAAAGAAAGATACACAAAAAACCTTCGGAACAGAGATTAAAACCCAAAGCGAGATCATCAGGTTTACCCGGGAGATCTTTTACGCTGAGGATATACTCCCCGGAATTGCTTTATCCGTCATTTCCCGGCTCAGAAAATCAAGAGCCTGTGGTTATCGTGCAACCTTGCTTGAACGTTTTAAAAAGTCGTCGGATGTTGAAAAAGTCCTCTTGCTTGGAAAACTGGTCAAGGACTTTTACCGTATTGAAGGCAAATATCCATTAGGGTTACGCCTTAATTATGATGAGACAAACCAGCGGGCATTTTTCAAGCCGGTGGCAGGTAGCGACAGAATGCGCAAGAAAATCGACCGGCAATTAATCATTGAAAATCCGGAAGGTGATGGCCGCCTTAACATTGATTTGTCCATCAATACAGATAATGCCCGATATGCCTGGTTAAAGGAAAAATTACGCGAGGCAGAAGGAGCCATTGATATTCTGCAAAAGCAGGTGGGCCGAACGAACAAAGCGGAGGATCTTGCCAGTCTTCAAATGTATCAACAAAGAAAGGCTGAATTGAATGAAAAGCTGACCATCCTGGACGCCGAAACAGAAACATATATTGCCAATATTTCCAGGGTATGTACTGCTGAAGATTTAGTATGGTTACGCAAGCGCTCCTACGAGTTTTTGAAACGTCTATCGAAGGAATTTGTTTCCTTCATTGAAAGTGGCGATATCCCCCTCAAGGATTTTAAATCCATTTCATTGCAAAAGCTGGCGTTACTGGCTCATGAGAGAGGGATTGATTCGATTGATAGTCACGAAGAAAGTGAGTGTTCCCGTTTGTCATGGTGAAAATCCAATTTAAACCATTCTGGATTCAATCAATTCAGACATTTTATTTGCAGCATCATGTTGCAACTCGGCATCAACATGCGCCTGTGCCTTTTTTACCATCATTTCTTCTGACAGGAAAACTGTTTTATTCATGATGATTTTATGCTTGATGTATTATCTATCCATGATGAATAAAATGGGCGAAAAAATCAATTGGTTATGCATGAGGATTTGCTCAGGAAATCATTTGGATTTTTTTCCCCTGGGAGCTTTAATTTCCTTAACAATTTCAACATCCGGGTCAAAATACTTGCCTTGCTCAATGCTGTTTTTGTGAAATAACGCCGTGGTATCGATTGAATCGAATTGATAATGCTTGTTGCAAAAATCACAGTGCATTTCGATTTTTCCATGCTCCTTGATGATCTGTTGCGCATCGGTTTCGCCCAGCATGAGAATCACATTTTTCATTTTATCTTCACTGCAACCGCATTTAAAATGAACAGGGCGGCTGTCAAAAAGTCGAAGTTCCGTTTCATGGTATAAGCGGTGCAATAATGTCTGGTTATCCAGTGATAACAGCTCTTCATCCTTCAATGTTTGCCCAATAGCCAGGGCGTATTCCCAGAATTGTTCCTGTTGGCGAGTATCCTTGTCAGGCATTAACTGCAACATCATACCGGCAACCTGTTGATCAGAAGCAGCTAACCATACCTGGTTGGTGATTTGTTCAGACTGAGTGAGGTAATGCATTAAATTTTCACTCATTGAGCTGGAATGTATCGGGACAACACTTTGATAAGCGTTATGTTGATGAGCCATGTTGATGGTGATGGACAATTTTCCATTTAAAAAGGCCTGATGATAATCCTCTGGATTTAATCCCTCTTCATATTTGGCCATCGCCCGCAGTTGAAGCTCGTTATCGCATTGAACAATCAATAGCGGCAGACGATCATCCCCATGAAATTGCACACTCAATTTGCCTTCAAATTTAAGGCTGGCTGTTAAAAAAAGGCAACAAATCATGGCTTCACCAAGCAACGTTTTCACTGCCGGAGGATAGGGGCGTTGATTGATTATCGTCTGGTATGTTTCAGTGAGATTAACGAGGTAACCCCGGATGTTGGCGTGTTCAAATATAAATGGTTGTAAAATATCATTATCTTTCATTGAATATGCTCAAAAATAAATCTGTCAATGTTAACTCAAAATCGCAAATGGTTGCAATAAGAATCAGTCGTTTTGTCAAGGCGATTCAGTAAAATTTCATAAAGTCGAGTTAAATACAGTCGCTCTGATTTTTTGTCAGACCAGCTGGAAAAAAGCAAAAACACAGAAATGTTCTATACTTGTTCATAGGGATACATCAACAACATGGAGTAATGCAATGAACGCTTCGACTTTTTGCTCAAAATGTGGTGCTGAACTTGAACAAGGTACCTTTTGCACAAAATGCGGTGAAAAAAAACTCAGCGTCAAATCACCTTCCACTGTTTTGTTATTGTGTTTGTTTCTCGGTGTCTTCGGACTGCACCGCTTTTATGTAGGTAAAATTGGGACCGGCATATTGATGGCATTAACTCTGGGCGGATTGGGTGTCTGGGTCTTGATAGACTTGATATTCATTGTGTCGAACAAATTTTCAGACAAGCAAGGCAATGAACTGGAATTAACCCAAAACCCATCAGGACTAAAAAAAGCAGCAATGATTCTGGGTAGTTTGATTGTCAGTATTCTGGTGATTGTTGTACTTTTAATCAGTATAGTGCTGTTTATCAGCAGGGGACCGGTCAATATCATTCATGAGCAGTTATCAGCCCTTGGATCTGGCAATATGGAAAAAGCATATACCTATACTTCAAA
>CAZDYY010000298.1:0-3140 GCA_964509745.1 uncultured Legionella sp.
GACAATGGACAATGGACAATGGACAATGGACAATGGACAATGGACAATGGACAATGGACAATGGACAATTGACAATTGACAACGAGCAGCTTGAAAAATAGCGCAGTTGATGGAATACAAAACGGGCCGGTTGAGGAAAGCGTTTGTCGCTGACCTTGCCGGCCCGTCATGTTTGTTCTGATTTCCGATGGGAGAAACCCTTACTCTCGCACAAAGCACCACAGCAGGCGGGGTATGGGACTAATCAGCTGGTCGCCGGTCCGTTGTCAATTGTCCATTGTCAATTGTCCATTGATTAGGAGTTCGCCCACCGGGGTGTAGGGAAGGGCGAAGGCGTCCGCCACTGCGCGATAGGTCACCTTCCCCAGGGCGATGTTGATCCCTTCCCTGACGCCGGCGTTCTCCCGAGCCACCTCCTGCCACCCACGGCCGGCCAGCGCCGCGGCATAGGGGAGCGTGGCGTTGGTGAGCGCCGCGGTCGAGGTGAGCGGCACGGCACCCGGCATGTTGGCGACGCAGTAATGGAGCACACCCTCCTCAAGGTAGGTCGGCTCCCGGTGGGTGGTCGGACGCGAGGTCTCGAAGCACCCCCCCTGGTCGATGGCGACATCAACCAGCACCGCCCCGGGCTTCATCCCCTTGAGCATTTCGCGGGTCACCAGCTTCGGCGCCTTGGCGCCGTGCACCAGGACGGCCCCGATCACCACGTCGGCGTCCTTCACGAGCTCCCGCACGGTGGAGGGGGATGACATCATCGGGAAGCAGTTTTTCGGCATGGTTTCGGAGAGATGGCGCAGGCGCTCCAGGCTCTTGTCGAGCAGGTAGACCCTGGCGCCAAGGCCGCAGGCCATCTGCGCCGCATGGGTGCCGACCACCCCGCCGCCGATCACCACGACGTTCGCCGGGGCCACGCCGGGAACCCCTCCCAGCAGGATGCCTCGTCCCCCCTGTGCACTTTCCGCGTACTTGGCCGCCTGCTGGGCCGCCATCCTGCCGGCGACCTCGCTCATCGGGGTAAGGAGCGGCAGCGTGTTGCCCGGACCGGTGATGGTCTCGTAGGCGATGGCCACGGCATTGCTCTTGATTATCGCCCGGGTGAGGGTCTCGTTGGCTGCGAAATGGAAGTAGGTGAAGAGCATCTGCCCCTCGCGGATCAGGCCGTACTCGGACGGCTGCGGCTCCTTGACGTGCATGACCATCTGGCAGCGGAGGTAGATCTCCTGCGGGGTCTCCACGATCTCGGCACCCGCCTGGCGGTAGGCCTCATCGCTAAAGCCGCTCCCCGCTCCGGCTCCCTTTTCAACCAAAACGGTGTGCCCCTCCCCTGCCATGACCTCCACCCCGCCGGGGGTCATGCTGACACGGTTCTCCTCGACATTGATTTCCTTCAGAATCCCTACGATCATATAGCGCCCCTTCCTGTCGATTGTTGTCTTGGCCGCATCGGGATACTACCCTTATCGGTGCCTTAGCAGCCAGCTTGATTTGCGAGGGAGCATACCAGAGTTTTGCCGATTTTTTCTTGCGAATATGTGCCGCAAAAGATAATCTTTCACATAAAATTGCACACAAAAGGACATCATATGAAGAATCTTGCGGAAAGCCCGCTGGACGGGATTGATCGAGCCATTTTGACCGAACTGCAAAGGGACGGGAGGTTGTCCAACGTGCAGCTTTCCGAACTGGTGGGGTTGTCGGAATCGGCCTGCCTGCGCCGGGTGCGCATGCTGGAGCAAAGCGGCATCATCGACCGCTATGTGATGCTGGTGGACCAGGGGGCGATCGGCAAGCCGGGCAACGTCTTCGTCCGGGTCACTTTGGACGGCCAGCAAAGGGAAAAACTCGCAAGTTTCGAGGAGACAATCGGGAGCGTTCCGGAGGTGATGGAGTGCTACCTGATGTCGGGAGACGTCGACTACCTGCTGCGGGTCATCGTGAAGGACACAGATGATTACCTCAGGCTGCACAACAAGCTGACCGGCCTCCCCGGCGTGTTGCGGGTGCAGTCATCCTTTGCCCTGCGCACCGTTTTGAGCAAGACCTCGCTGCCCATTTAAAGGCAGGTTGAGGTTAAGGTTGAGGAAAGGCCCTTAAACCAGATACAGAAAGACAGGTTGAGGTTAAGGAAAGGACTGCTAGACTAGCCTGGTTAAAAAAACCTAACAACTGAGGAGGAAGGGCTATGAAAGCAGTGGTTTGGCACGGGGTCGGGGACATCCGGCTGGACGAGGTTCCTGATCCGAAAATAGAGCAACCTACCGATGCGATAGTACGTATCACCTCAAGCGCCATCTGCGGCACGGACTTGCACATGGTTCGCGGGACGATGGTGGGGATGCAGCCGGGGACGATCCTCGGGCACGAAGGGGTCGGTATCGTCGATGAGGTGGGATCGGCGGTGCGCAATTTCATGCCCGGCGACCGGGTGGTGATCCCCTCCACCATCGCCTGCGGTTACTGTTCCTACTGCCGGGCCGGATACTATTCCCAGTGCGACAACGCAAACCCCAACGGTCCCGACGCGGGGACCTGCTTCTTCGGCGGGCCGGAGTTAAGCGGCCCGGTGAACGGCCTGCAGGCTGAGAAGGCGCGGGTACCGTTTGCCGGCGTGGGGCTGGTGAAGCTTCCCGATCAGATCACGGACGAGCAGGCCCTGCTTCTCTCCGACATCCTTCCGACCGGATACATGGGTGCTGAACTGGCCGAGATCAAGCCGGGCAACACCGTGGTGGTCTTTGGCTGCGGACCGGTGGGGCAGTGCGCCATTGCGAGCGCGAAACTGATGGGGGCCGGCAGGATCTTCGCGGTGGACGGCGTTCCGTCCAGACTGGACATGGCACTGGAGCAGGGGGCGGAAGTCGTGGACTTTTCCAGGGAGGACCCGGTTGCCGTAATCCGCGAGTTTACCGGCGGCATCGGCTGCGACCGTGCCATCGATGCCGTCGGAGTCGACGCGATGGCACCTCACTCCGGGCCGGGGATGCAGGAGTTCACAGAGCACCAGAAGGAGTTCCAGCAGGAGCTCTCCCAGGTGGCGCCCAAGACCAACGTGAGGGGCGGGAACTGGCAACCGGGAGACGCCCCCCCCATGACCCTGGTCTGGGCGGTGCAGGCATTGGCGAAGGCGGGGACCTTGTCCA